>JBDUCF010000366.1:0-3291 GCA_040003545.1 Pyrinomonadaceae bacterium
GATGGTCCGATTTTTTCATCCAGCCCTTCCAACGAGCCGTTGACCTTGCGATAGAGCGATTCAATAATCGGTCGGCGGATCGGATCGGGAAGACCGGTGACGTAACTCTTCATGTAATAGAGCAGTGCCTGCTGCGGTTTGCCGTCTGCCTCCAGCGCCGCGCCAAGGTGCCAAAGCGCCGCTCGCCACAAGGGTGTCTGCTCAGGAAGCACGCCCACCGCCAGCCGCAAATGTTTTACCGCGTCTTCGATCTTTTCCTGGTTGAAAAGGGTCCATCCTGTCAGGTCTTCAATCCGGCCGCGGAGCAACGCCGACAGAGCCGTACGCGGCGCGTCGGGAACCGGAGGCGTACCCCCGGCAGCAATCGCACTCGCCCGGATATCCAGCAGATCGTCTGCCTGAACAGCTACCGTCGCCGCCGGCGTATCCAGCGCCGCTTCCACGCCCTGCATGGCAGCATCGCTCAATTCGATTACCGTTGGCAGCGCGATTCCTTTTTTCAGCAAACGGCTGGCGACGAAGATCTGGCGATAGGTGCGCATAGGATCTTCGCCGGCAGCAAATTCCTGTCCTGCTGCGACAACCACTGCCTGATTGCCTCCGGCCACTGATGCCCCATCGATCGCCCCGGCGAAGTTAAGCAGACTCTTCAATATTTTCGCGTTGGATTCTGTGTCAACCGAGGTTGCCTGGAAGATGCTGGCCCGTCGCTCCGGCGCCAACAACTCTGTGAAGGTCGCGGCCCGGGCGATTAGTCGTCCCGCCAGTTTAGTTTCAATCTCGCCGTTCCTTAATGTGAACGAGCGCGCCAGTTCGGCCGCGGCTTCTTCATAAAGTCCCATCGAGCCCAGCACGCTGGCCAACTCGTAATCGAGCGTGGGAAATCTGCCGTATTGCCGCACGAAGCGAAGCGCGCGCTCCGCTTCCAGGGGACGTTTGTTCGCCACCAGCGCCCGGGCCATCGCTATCTGGGCCCAGGTGTAACGCGGCTCAATCTGCACTGCCTTCTGCGCCAGTTCCAGCCCTCGCGTAACTTCATTGTGCGCGGTAAGCCAGTAAGCGGCGCCGGTCAAAAGTGGAACGTTCTGCTCGTCTTCCTTAAGCGCTGAGGCCAGCTCAGCTTCGGCCTCGTCTTTCTTTCCCAGATCAAACAGCGAAAGGATCAGCCCGGTACGCGCAGCGCTGTCCTTAGGGTCGGCTTGCAACTGTTCACGATAGAGAGCCAGTGCTTCCTGCGGATTGCCCGCAGCACGTTTTAGATCAGCAAGGCTTCGCCGCGCCGGCGCCGATTTCGGATCAAGCTCCAGCGCCCGCGCATATTCCACCGCGGCTTCATCCAGTCGCAGTCCGATGTGGCGGGCAGAGCCGAGCGCCTGATGCGCGGCAGGGAGTTCCGGCGCCAGCTTGACGGCGAACTCGGCGAGGCGCGTTGCTTCGCCGACATCTTCGATAGCCAGATAGAATGAAGCGAGCGCCAGCAGGCGTTTCGGGTTCACCCGCACCAGTGCTTCTATTGAACGCGCTGACTCCAGGGCGGCCGTACGCTGACCGCGGATCATCAAGTTCAGGGGGAACCGGGAAACCACATCGGAATACAGTTTGTCACTCATCTCGGCGGGGCTTTCCGCTACCGCCAGCCTAAACTGTTCGAGTCCTCCCGCAACGTCGCCGGCCTGAAGTTTCTGATCGCCGAGAGCGGCGCGCGCCACCACGATCAGTTCTGCTGCTCTGGGTCGTGCGGTGGATCGCGGGTGAGTGTCCATGAAGGACTTGAGTGCATCGAGGCGCTGCTCCGGCGGCAGCGTCAGGGTCAGTTCAACTGTCTCGGCATCATCCGCACCGGCCTCTGATTTCTTGACAGGCGCCGGTGGTCTCGCGACTTCGGCGATGGACGGAGCGCCGCCTGAGTCCGATGGGGGCGCGACCTTCGCGCCAACTACTTCAGGCGTCGCCGTGGGAACTTCAGGCTTCGTGGTGGGAACCTCAGGCGTTGCCGTTGGAAGTTCAGGCGATGCCGTGGTAGCCGGGCTGGTAATTTCAGGTTGTGGCGGTGTCGGCGTTGCAACTACCCGCGGCCGGCTGATGAGTTGCGCCGGGCTGTCTACCGGTAATGGTGTTGGACTCTCAGATGGTTTCGGAGTTTCGTTGACGACAGGCTTCGGAATATCGTTGACCGCCGGGTTCGGCGTGTCCCTAGCGATAGGTTTCGGCGTTTCGTTGGCGACGGTTTGCGGCGTGTCATTAACCACGGGTTGCGCGGCGTCTTTGACGACGGGCTTCGGCGTCTCTGCCGGTGTGGACGGCGCGATTCCGGCAGGTGGTTGCTCGATACCCGCGAGGTTCAGACCCTTTTGCTCCGCCATCTCATTCACAAAGGCCCGAATGCCGCTGGTCAGCCCGTCGTTGTATTCTCTGGCTTCAAACTGTAAACGCATGCGCCGTCCCATCTCGCCGATGAGTCCATCCGGAAGATCCCCTTTGACATTCTTGCTGGCCTGCGTAAAAAACTTTCCTGTATCCGCCGCAATCACCAGCAAGAGACTTTTTTGCTTGCTGGTCTTCGAGCCGACATCCCAATCGTCAGCCAGTTGCAGCGAATAATCGAAGACATCCTGATCGGCAGCGGTCTTTATTATCGCAACGACAAATTCTATTCCGGTGCGGTCCCGCACATTTTGCAGCGTGTTCTCAGTTCGTTGTTTGGTTGAAGCGTCGAGGACTGCTGCGAAATCGTTGACCTGGGCCGTGCGGGCAGGAAACTGCGGCTTCCGGTCCTGCGACTGAAACGCGCGTGCCGGAAATGGGGAGACAATTAAGATTGTCAGAATAGTTAGTAGCGCTAACGCGCGGCTTGTTTGATTTGAAAAATTCATGTTGATTTAGATGATTGATTAAGTTTGTTCCCCGGTCAGGAACCAAAGTCGTGAGCTCTGGGAACGAAGGCAACTATTATGGGAGACCGTTCGAGGAGCCATGATAACATCGCGTCCGCAATGGAGCGAGTCACGCTGCGAAATCGGAGTGCAGTAGCTTGGAGCCTATAGCCGGTTTTACTGGGAGCGCGGGTGCCCTCGCCCGCTTGGTGTGGTAGGGCCGAGTTCTTTTCAAATTTTGCGATGCCTTAAGTCATTCTGCGCGCTTCGCGCTCATAGCGGGCGAGGGCGCCCGCGCTCCCAGTAATATGTTGAGATAGCCGACCGATAAGCTTGCGAGTGAAGCGTCGGCAGAGTAATTGATTGAGCGAACTTGAACAGCATTGGGCAAAGACGCTGGCCGAGGCCGAGCGACGCG
>JBDUCF010000367.1:0-3288 GCA_040003545.1 Pyrinomonadaceae bacterium
GTTCCCCGCTTTTTCGCCGCTGCGATCGTCGGCGAGAATCCCCAGGCGTTCGGACTGCAAGGGCCACGCCTGTCGTCGTCTGAAGCGAAGCGTTAGTTGACCCTCATGCGCCGCATCACGCGGACTCCGGCGCGCCAGTTTTCGTTGATGTCGAAACGGTAGATCTCGATATCGGGCGCGACGGTCCGCGCCAGCGTGGCAAACGTGCGATGGAAGCGAAGCGTGGGCGCGACCAGATAAACCAGTGGAGCTTCGTCGCTGATGGCGCGATTGCCGAAGAGCTTTGCTTTGGCGATGTGGCCACGGCGACGATGTGCTTCGACTCGCCGCCAGTAGTCCACGCCCTGGAAGACATGCTCGCGGTCCTCGGACACCTTTAATTCTATTACGACCAAACGACCGTCCTGACGCAGTGCCAGCAAATCAATGGGCCGCGATCCGGTTGGCCCGCCGTGCGAGGTGCGAAACTGCGCATGTAGTGGAGCGATAATCAGACCGGGATCCAGCTTCGTGATATCGCGCCGCAGGATTGATTCCAACCAAGCCTCGCCGGCGGAACGATAGAGCGCATGGCGTTGGTCGCGAGCGGCGGCGTTGCGGTGTTCCGCCAACTCGGTCAGAAGTCTTATCCAATCCTCATGAGTTTGCTCTGCCAGCAGTCGCCGGCGCGATCCTTCAATCCCAAACCACATTCGATCCTGGCCCATCACCCTACGTAAGCGCGCGAATGACAAGCCGTAATAGCGGAACGTCTCGCCATGGCGTGCGCCCACTACGTCGAGTGCCTCCGGGGTTTGCGCGACAATTGCGTGCGCGGCCTCGCTCCTCTTGTCTTTCAGGATCGGCGGGAAGCGCGCCAGCCGTTTCCGCCATAGCCCAGCCCTTTCCAGGGGCTCCACGATTGCGATCTCGCTCCACGCGTCGTCGATTTCGTAAAGCATGATGAGGCTGCGAAGCCCGTCGCGCAGGAGCGCGAGCCGTTCTCTGGCCGCCTCTCGACAGGAACGCTGTACCACCAGGCACAGCCGTTCGATATAAGGGGGCCGGGTCTTTTGCAAGAGTCGATTCAGCCACAACAACGCGGACGAAAACAGCGAGTCGATATTACGCGCGTCCCCCAGGGCCACGGTGCCCGTGACTGCAATGCGCTTTTGCGCCCCGCGCAAGACGATGCGCGCGTATCGTCCCGGCTGGCCGCGCCGCATACCGGGACTGAGTCCGACGCGTTCAACTTTCGTTCCCGGCAACACTTCACAGGCGGCGCGCGCCAGCTTTTCGCAGCGCACATGGCGCGCCGCCGCCACAGTTGCAGTCAACGATTTGGCCGAAGCCCGCGGTATCAATTCCAGAATTGCGCGCTCCGCGCCCATGCGCCGGGCCGCTTCCAGACGCAACTTGTCGCTGGTCCACTCCCATCCCCTGACGCGCCAGGTGCGGGTGCCCTTTTCAGTCCAGCAGGAAAAGATCAAACGCCGGTGCGCAGACGAAAAGTCGAATTCGCTTCGTTGTAATGAAGTTTGCGGCGCGCCGATCTCCGCCGACAGAAACCATTCGGAATGCGCATCCACCAGTTCTCTGATCGCACGCTGAGCTCTTTCAATTGAGGTAGAATCCGTGAGGTGTTCAAGCATTGGGGCAGTCCTCAACGCGTATGCTAACATCCGGCTCTGCCGAACATCATTTACCAACAACTTAGAGCATTAGTTTCTTCTTGCAAGAATATCGACAACTGAAGCGGCATCGCGCGCGTTGGATCATATTCGCCACTGTGGTCTTGTTGGCGTTGGGCGGTCTGATCTACTGGACTCAACATCGCCAAAAACGTCCACCACCGGCCGGCTCTTCCCAACTCGCGCAGGTTTTTACTGTGCCGCCTTTTGCCACGAAAGAGCCAGAGCGCTATCAGGCCACAAGAATCAGCACCAGCAGCAACATGGCATCCGGCTCCGATGCGACTCAGGCAAGTTCCAGCCGCATTCTGATCGCTCGCGACGGGGCCAAGCGTCGCGAAGACTATGATCTCGGTGGGTTTAGCGTGTCATATCTCGAATTACCCCCGGCACACTACGCGCTCCTGCCATCGCAAAAAATCTACGCCGATCTGAACAATGAATCAGGAGCCGATAGGGAGACCGAATTGCCTCCGGAGTTTTCTCCCGACCGGCTGCTGAACCAGTCGCTATCTGAATCGCGTTATGAAGTAGTGGGAAGTGAAGTTGTAAACGGCAGGGCGACCACCAGGTTTCGCGTTACCTCAACGAACGTCGGCGAACCAAATTCTCTTAAATCGGAAACTTTGATTTGGGTGGACCAGTCGTTGGGGCTGCCTATTAGATCGGAAACCACAATCGCGGAAGAGGGCAGCAGGGTTAAGTTCACCACGCAGTTGCAAAACATTACGGAGAACGTTGACAGTAAACTCTTCGAATTGCCTGTGGAATTTAGAAAAGTCAGTTACGGCGAATTTGAGCGGCAGCTACGAAGGTTGGTCGCGGGAAAGTAAAAGCCAACCCCGCCGGGTGGGCTCGCATCGCATTAGGAGTTGACCAATCTACTATGGCGGACGATGAGTCAAGCAAAAACAATTTTCCATATATCATTTGCCATTTCTCATTTGTCATTGCACTCTGAGGGCAGCCGCTTTCCCAGTGTTCTTTGCACCCAGGGAGCAAATGAGAAATGACAAATGGAAAATCTAACGACTTCCCAAGTACGGCATAACTAATTACCGGAATAGAATCGCATGCTCTTGTCATTCTGATGGAAAGGTCCAATTATCACCGTGAAGAAAAAAATATTTCTGTCGCTCGCTTTCGGACTGCTATTCACCGTTGTATTTGTTTGCGACGTCCAGGCCCAGAGAAAAGCGGCACAGCGTTCCAGAACAAACACACCCGACGTTCTGAATATGCTCCCTGTCTCCGACGCTGTCATTTTCGTCGATGTACGACGCTTGCTGAACGAGGCGATACCCGGCGTATTCGCGGCGGAACCGGCGAAGCTGACCCAGGTTAATAACCAAATTGATAACTTCAAGACGCTGACCGGCGTCGATCCGCGATCGTTCGATCGCCTGGCAGTCGGCCTGCGATACACCTATCCGTCCGCCGGCATTACAAAAGTGGAAAACGTTGCGATAGCGCGGGGCATTTTCAATTCCGGCACCGTGGTGGCCGCAGGACGCCAGGCGCCGACTGGTAAGTTTCAGGAGCAGAAATACAAAGGCGCAACGATCTACGTTTTCAGTCTCAATCAACAGATCCGGTTGTTTGGGCTCTTCAATTTGCG
>JBDUCF010000368.1:0-3281 GCA_040003545.1 Pyrinomonadaceae bacterium
CCCGGTATTCAGCTTGGGGTTCCCGTTTTTCCAGGGTCACCCACTGGCCATTTACCAGCTTTACGCCAAAGCCCGGTGCTGACTGCAGCCGAGGCTCAGGCGGCAGTCGCTCTTTTTTACTCATTGCCATCGGCCCTTGTTTAGGTTCCTTCGTTTCCTCCTCCGCGTTGAAAAATCTGAACATTCCCCACGTAAGAACCTGAACAATGATTCCAAATATCGTTAGGCCCACGACAAACTTCAGAATTCCTCCAATGTTGACGTCACTCGTTTCGTGCGTCACATCGACGTTCTGAATGTACGACACGTCGGGCGTTTCCCTAACGCGCCCGTGGCCATTGTGATCGCTGTGTCCGCTGTGTCCTTCTTTAGCCATTATTCAAACTCGATTACCAAACAAATAAACTCGCCGCATGCCACTCAAGAAGTTTAGAGTTCAATCTTTAGATTGTCTTTTGCCCTCAGCAAGCTCAAGCTTGAACTCTGAACTGCCGGCGATATAACTCAATGCTCCGCGTGCGCATGTTTCTGCTCAAGCACCGATTCATATTGCGGATCATTAATCGGAATCAAGGGCCGCTGACTCAGTGCCCGCGCAAACGCCGCCAGCCAGAGACCGCCCATTCCTATTGGCGCCACGATGTCCATCCAGCTAATGTGAAAATGCTCGCCGGTGAAGGCCGGGGTGATCGTCCAGAACAGATCAAATAACCGCATCACCAGAATCAATACCGCCACGATGACCAGCTTGCCGGCATTCCGTTTTAGTGAGCGCGACAACAAGAAGAGAAACGGAAAAGCAAAATGCAGCACTATGACCGCCAGCGCGATTACACCCCAGGCGCCCTGGATTCGGGGTAGATACCAATGGATTTCCTCGGGTAAATTTCCCGACCAAACAATCAAGAACTGCGAAAAAGCGAAATAGGACCAAAGCATTACCAGCGCCAGCAGAAGTTTTCCGAGATCGTGAAAATGTAACTGGGCGACGATCCTATTCATCGGCTCGTGACCAGCCAGCCGGGCCATCACCGCGATAACAAAAGCCAGCGCGCTCAAGGTCCACGAAGCCAGGAAAATGAAGCCGTAGATCGTGGAGTACCATTCAGGTTCGAGCGACATAAACCAATCAATCGCAGCGAACGTCACCGCAAAAATCAACAACACCATTCCTGGCCCGCTGAGCGTTGACATGCGATTTGCGTATTGGCGGTCAGCAGTTTGGTCTTGTAGTTTCGACCAGCGGTTCAGGAAAAAGGCGAGCGTGATCCAGATTGCGAAAACAATAACGGCGCGAATAGTAAAGAACGGAAGATTCAGATACTTCGCTTTCTCGGCCAACACCGGATGGCTGGCAACCTCTTCTGCCTCTGTCCAGCGATAAATCCAGTGGGCGCCAAGTACTATTGGTGCAAACAAAATGAGCACTAGCGGAAGAGTTCGTGTCGAAGCTTCGAGCACGCGCCGAATCACCAATCCCCAACCTCCGCCCGTCAGGTGCTGCAGCATCAAAAGCGCGAGCGACCCGACAGAGATTCCCGCCCAAAAAGAAAATGCAAATAAGTAAGAATGGAAGAATTGCCTTCGATCGAGCAGGAACCCCAACGCGAGCAAGACCGTAAACACTGCGCCAACGATCAGCGCGCGTTGCTGAAAACGAGTCACGCCCGGAGGGGCTGCGTAAGAGGCGCTCATCATTGCTGATGCCCTCCCGTTTGAGGCGTGGGCGCGGGTGTGGTTGGGACTTTTGCTCCGGGCGTTGGGGCCTGTTGCCCAACCGTCTGGCTTAGTTGCAATGCCCGGATGTAGGCGATGATGGCCCAACGGTCTGGTGGCGGGATTTGCGGCGCGTAGCTGGGCATCGCGCCCCAGCCATTCGTTATCGCATCAAAGAAGTGGCCCACCGGCGCCTGCATCAATCTGTCGTCATTAAACGAAGCTGCCCGGCGAAAGCCACGTCTGACGATCATACCGTCACCATTGCCGGTTAATCCGTGACACGCTGAACAGAAAATTTCATAACGCTCTTTTCCGCGGCGCGCGGTTTCTATCGTCACCGGAATAGGAAACACCTCGACATCGTCAGGATAAGCGGCCGCCCCTTGAGGTAAAGGGCCGGTACTGGAAGTGGGCTGGGGTCCGGCTGTTTGCGCCGGGGTTCCCTGCCTGCCGGTGTTCGTCCTGCCTGCCTTCTTGCCGGTGAAAAATTCCGTGTCGAGTTTCAAAAACCCCCGTGGCACTGTGCCTTCAACCGGTGGCCGCGACGATAATCCGTCTCTGAAGAAGGTGGACGAACGATACGGTTTCATCTTCGGCTGGTCCTGCATGTCGTGCCTGCAAGAAGCAGTGAGCAGTAAGCAGTGAGCAGTGAGCAGTAAGACAAAAACAGTGCGCCGTCGCTTGCAGTATCTTACGGCAGCGCCGACGTTGTCTTTGCTGCTCACTGCCAACTGCTCACTGCTCACTGCTTCAGACCTCAACATCACAAACGTCCCTGGTTTCTTCCAGCGTTTTCATGAACTGAGTCGCTTCGCTGTATTTAAACTTTGGATCGTTTGCTTCAATCACCAGAAAGAAACGATCGCGCGTTGCCAGCGCAAAATTGGGTGCATTGAACACCGGATGATAGGGCTGCGGCAGCTTATTCAGCATCAGCATTCCCAGGACCGCAGCGAAAGCCGCACACAACACCGTAGTCTCAAACGTAATCGGAATGAATGCCGGCCAACTGTTATAGGGTTTGCCGCCAACATTCAACGGATAGTTGATAACTTCCATCCAATACTGCATGAAGAAACCGCCCAGCGCGCCGAGAATTCCGCCAGCCAGGACAATCAGCGGCAGGGTCGTGCGCGTGAAACCAATCGCTTCATCAAGTTCCTCAATCGGATAGGGCGAATAGCCATTGATTCGCCGGTAGCCGGCTTCGTGAGTCCGGCGCGCGGCCGCCACCAGCGCCGACGGATTATCAAACTCGGCCATGATGCCGTAGAGCGCATGAGCTCCCCGGCCACGACCATGCGCTCCAGGCGCCTGATAATGAAAAGACTCAGGCTTGTCTTCCCACGACTCTTCTGTTTCGTCTTCAGCCATTGCGACTCACTTCGCTCAAGTAGTTCAGAGTTCAAACTTTAGTTTGCGTTTTGTAACTCAGCAAGCTAATAAAGCTTGACTCTAAACTGCGTTCGCAAACCAACAGGCGCGCGTTCCGTTCACTCCTCGACTTCCGCTTCCGGCAAGATGGTGCGCATCTCGAAGATCGAAATCATCGGCAGGAAGCG
>JBDUCF010000369.1:0-3278 GCA_040003545.1 Pyrinomonadaceae bacterium
TCTCGGATAGGGCGAAGCCGGGCAGTATAAGCCTTGGCCTCGGCGAGCCGGACCTGCCGACGCCGCAAGTCATTCGTCGGGCTGCCATCCGTGCTATTGAGGAGGAAAAGAATGGCTACACCTTGCAGGCTGGATTGCCGGCATTGCGCGAACTCATCGCGGCTGACTACCCCGAGATGGCTTTGTCACCCGATGAGGTAATCGTCACTGCCGGATCGCAGGAGGCGATGTATCTTGCAATGATGACTCTGGTGGATGCGGACGATGAAGTACTGATTCCAAATCCGGGGTTTGTGGCTTATCCAACAATTGCGCGCATGGCCGGCGGACGTGCGGTGTTTTACCGCCTGCCGGCTGAAGATAATTTTAGTTTCGACCTCGAGGATTTCAAAGGACGCTTAACTTCGAAGACGAAAGTCGTCATCTGCACCAGTCCTTCAAATCCCACGGGGCGCGTGTTCACGAAAGATGATTTGCAGGCCATCGCCCGGGCGGTAGAAGAAAAAGCACCGGACGCCTATGTCATCAGCGACGAAATCTATCGCGAGCTGTATTACACTCCGGAGCGCCCGTCCTCGATTTCAGAGTTTTATCCGCGCACGATTGTTATCAGTGGGCTATCAAAATCGATGTGCATGACCGGGTGGCGATTGGGTTGGATGTGCGGCGACAGAGAGGTCATCAGCAGCGCCCTGGTGCTCCACGGTTATGTGACCACCTGCGCATCGACGATTTCGCAGAAGGCCGCACTGGCCGCCTGGACCAGCGAGGCTGAGGAGGCGCGCCGGCAACACCGTGGCATATTCAACGCGCGGCGCGATCATCTGCTGGCGACGCTGCGCAACGAGATTGGCTTACGAGGCGTTAGTCCGGATGGCGCCTTCTACACGATGGTTGACGTGAGCCAATATGGATCGTCAGTTGATGTAGCGGAGGCTATGTTGGATTCCAGAGTAGTAACCGTTCCGGGTGGCGCGTTTGGCAGCGAAGGCGAGGGCTTCTTGCGCGTTTCCTTTTGCGCTGATCTGCCCGTCCTGTCCGAGGGGGTCGCGCGGATGGGAGCGGCGCTGAAGACTCTCCGGCGATAACGGGTTGGCAGCTTGGCTCCGTAGGAGCCTAATGTTTATAGAATTGATTCACCAGGTAGCCCAGCTCCGGAGCAGCGACATGTCGCTCCTCCGGGGCTGGGATTGAATAAGGACTCAAATCTATAGACCTTTAGTCCCTAACGGGACTCAGACAGAGTTCAGGACTTGTTCATGACCCAAAAACTTCGCGTAGGGATCCTCGGCGCCACCGGCATGGTGGGTCAGCGGTTCATTCAACTGTTGCAGGATCATCCGCAGTTTGAAATCACGGCGTTGGCCGCATCGGATCGTTCGCAGGGAAAGCGCTATGCGGAGGCTTGTTCGTGGCGGCTCGGCGGCGAGATGCCCGCGACCGTCAAATCAATGTTGGTCCAGGCGCCTTCGCCGCCTCTGCACTGTGATTTAGTGTTCTCGAGTTTGCCTGGCGACATTGCGCGCGAAACGGAAGACGCGTTTGCACAGGCTGGCTACCCCGTGATTAGCAACTCGTCTGCGTTTCGCATGGATGCGGACGTGCCGCTCCTGATTCCGGAAGTCAATCACGAACATCTTGCCTTGCTCGACGCGCAAAAGGCGCGTTATACCTCCGGCGGTTTCATCGTTACCAATCCAAACTGCTCGACGATCATGCTGGCTCTGGCGCTGGCGCCGCTTCACAAACGCTTTGGCGTAAAAGCGGTCGCCGCAACGACGATGCAGGCGCTCTCCGGCGCCGGATATCCCGGGGTGGCCTCACTCGACATTCTCGACAACGTACTACCGTTCATAGCGGGCGAAGAAGAGAAGATCGAGCAGGAGACTACAAAGATTCTGGGACAGTTCAATGGGGGACGAATAAAGCCCGCGCCCATGGCGGTAAGCGCTCAATGTCATCGAGTAAACGTTTCGGATGGCCACTTCGCGGCAGTGCGCGTCGACCTTGAACGCGGCGCGGGAATTTCGGAAGTGCGCGAGGCACTGGCTTCGTTTACTTCACTGCCTCAAGAGAAACGGCTTCCCTCGGCACCGGAGCGGCCAATCGTTGTTCGGGATGAACCTGACCGGCCACAGCCACGCCTGGATCGCGATGCCGGAGAGGGCATGAGCATCACGTTGGGTAGATTGATGCCGGACAGCATTTTCGATTACCGCTTTGTTGTACTTAGTCACAACACAATCCGCGGGGCCGCAGGGGCGGCGATTCTCAATGCTGAATTATTAGTAGCCCTGGGCAGGATTGGGATTAGTGAAAACAAGATGGTGTAGTTCTTAAGAGAGCCTGGGAATTGCGGCCTTGCCGCCGCACAGTGCGGAAAGGCTCGGCCTTTCCGACACGAGCTAACTGGAAATCTGAGGCTACGCCTCAGAGTGGAGGCGCAGCCTCCAATTGATTCGAACTATCAATCGGTAAGGCAAGCCTTACCGCACTGTGCGACGGCAAAGCCGCTAGTCGAGAACCCACATGAGCAAAATTATTTGGTTGACTGTTTTCCTGGCGATTAGTGTCGCCGATCCCGGTCAGCCGTCCAGCGTCTCCGCTCTTCAAGCAGCGACGGTGAATGGTCAAGCCGCAACGCGCGCCGCGACGCTCGACGCCGACATTAAGGCTCAGGTTGCATCGTTCAAAGGCAAAGTCTTCCTCTTCGCCAAGAACCTTGATACCGGCGAGACTTATTCCTACAACGGCGACGCACGCGTACGCACTGCCAGCACGATCAAGATTGCGATTATGGTCGAGGCCTTTGCCCGCGTGGCCGAAGGAAAGGCAAGGTGGACCGACGAACTGGTGCTAACTAAGCCAGCCAGGGTTTCCGGCTCCGGAATCTTGCAGGAGTTCTCTGATGGGCTGCACCTGACACTCCGCGACGGCGTGAATCTGATGATGCTGGTTAGCGACAACACCGCCACGAACCTCGTCCTCGACGTGCTGACTACGGACGCGGTCAATGCGCGCATGGAATCGCTGGGAATAAAGCAGATCAGGATCCTGCGAAGGGTCGGCAGCGGCGGCGAAAGCAAAGAAGGAAAAGACCCCAACAACAAGCGATTCGGTTTGGGCGTGGCCACGCCGCGCGAGATGGTTCTGTTAATGGAAAAGCTGGAACGCGGCGAGGTGATAAGTGCGGCCGCTTCGAAAGAAATGATCGAGCTAATGAAGCGCGAGCAGGTTCACTACGCGATTGGCCGGACACTCTGGAATCTGCCGATGGC
>JBDUCF010000064.1:0-11036 GCA_040003545.1 Pyrinomonadaceae bacterium
CCAGACAGTAGATTTGATGGGTACAGATGAGTTAATCGAGCCAGCCTCGACACCGTAATAAATATGACAACCAGGGGCGTCGCAATTCTGGGTTCCACCGGCTCGATTGGATGCAATACCTTGCGCGTGATCGAATCGCTGGGCAGCGAGCTTTTCCGCGTGGTGGCGTTGGGCGCCGGACGCAACGTGGAAGTCCTGGCCGATCAGATAGCACTTCATTTGCCGGAAGTTGTCTCCGTAGAGACGGAAATTGCCGCCCAGGAGTTGCGCGCAAAGCTTTTTGAACGTGATGTCGATCTACCTCGCATCCTGATCGGCGAGTCGGGCCTGGTTGAAATCGCTACCCACGAGCAGGCTGATTGTGTGGTATCGGCTACGGTGGGTGCGGTTGGCTTCGTGCCGACGCTTCGCGCACTGGAGGCGGGAAAACGCGTCGCCCTGGCAAACAAAGAGACTCTGGTAATGGCCGGTGAGCTAATGACGCGGGCCGCAGCGGAATCCGGCGCGGAGTTGCTTCCGGTCGATTCTGAGCACAACGCTTTGCATCAATGCCTGCGCGGAGAGAAGCGATCCGAAGTCAGGCGCATTGTGTTGACGGCATCCGGCGGCCCGTTTCGGACCAGGAACAAATCGGAGATAGAAAGTGCCAGTGTCGCGGAGGCCTTGAATCACCCAACCTGGAGCATGGGCGCGAAAATTACGATCGACTCCGCCACACTGATGAATAAAGGGCTGGAGGTTATTGAAGCGCACTGGCTCTTCGGATTTGCCGCCGACGAAATCGCTATCGTAGTGCACCCGGAATCGATCGTTCATTCGATGATTGAAATGATCGACGGTTCAGTCATTGCCCAAATGGGAGTCACGGACATGCGTCATGCGATTCAATATGCGCTGACTTATCCGGAGCGCCAGGCTTCCAATCTTCCCTCGCTGGATTTAACCGCCCTGTCGTCGCTCCATTTTGAGGAACCGGACCTGGAGCGGTTTCCCTGCATCTCTTTGGCTTACCGGGCGCTGAAGGAAGGTGGCACCCTGCCGGCAACGATGAACGCCGCCAACGAAGAAGCCGTGCAGGCTTTTATCGATCAGCAGATAAGTCTGACTGACATTCCGCGCATTATTGAATCGGTGATGAACCAGCATCCGTCCCGGACAGTTACCGACCTGAACACTGTGCTGCAGACCGACAAAACTGCCCGCATCTCTGCCAGAGTCGAAATAGCGAAGCTAAATCACGATTCCCACCTCCTCGCCGAAAGTCGCGTTTGACCGAAGCCTCGCGCCCCGCGTAAACTCATCACGGCAACTTGGAGTTAGTCGCGCGAATCTAATTTCCGACTACATCAAACCCGGAAGAGAGCATTGAATTAATGAGCACACCGGTCAGTATCCTGGCTTTTATTTTCATTCTTGGTTCGGCAGTGATTCTGCATGAATTCGGCCATTTTATCGTCGCCAAACTCTTTAGGATTCGCGTTGAGGCCTTCTCATTTGGACTCGGACCGCGCCTGTTCGGGAAGCGATTCGGGCAAACGGACTACCGCGTATCGGCGTTTCCACTTGGTGGCTACGTCAAGCTCGGCGGTGACGAATCGAACGCCCCGCTCGAAGGCGATGGCGCGGCTGACATCCCGGCGAAAGAACGATTTGATTTACGTCCCCGCTGGCAACGAATCCTTGTCGCCATTGCCGGGCCGGTGATGAATATTTTGACGGCGTTGGCGATTCCACTGGCTGGGGCCCTGCTCTACGGTGTGCCGGCAACGCCTGCGCCGGTCGTCAGTCACATTGCTCAGGGCGGCGCGGCAGCAATTGCCGGGTTGGTTCCGGGAGATCGGATCGTTTCCTTTAACGGCACCGAGAACCCTAAGTGGAACATCATAAAGGGTGATGCGTTGCTGTCGCCTGGTCAGTTGATTCCATTAGTAGTAGAACGCAATGGTCAGCGGGTCGAGCTTACTATCAAGCCCCGGCCGCGCACTGAGGATGGCGAGACGGCAGGAGAGCTGGATTTCATCCCTGACTACGGGAATGTCCCAGTGGTCATACGCGATGTCATGCCGAATACTCCCGCCGCCGAGGTGGGTTTACAACCCGGCGATCGCATTCTTGCGGTCAACAGCCAACCGATAACCAGCGCGGAACAGGTCACCCAGTTCATACAAGATCACAAGACTGAGCCGATTACCCTAAAAGTCGAGCGCGGCGGCCAGCAGAAGGAATTCACCACTAAGGTGCGCCTTCTATCGGATGGCAAGGAACGCCTCGGCATGGAAACTGCGGAAGACATTCCGTTGCAAAAGGCGGGGCTGGTCACCGCCACGCGGTTTGCCGTCGATTCAAACATAGAGATAGTCAGGTTAACCGGAAAGGCCCTGGGCCAGTTCTTCAGCGGCAAGCGCTCTGCGCGCAATACGCTTTCGGGTCCGATCGGCATTTACTCCGCGGTATCGTCATCAGTGACGAGGTTTGGCTGGGATGGTCTGTTTAGCATCCTCGGCTTCCTTAGCCTGAACCTCGGGGTCTTCAACTTGCTGCCTATTCCGGTGCTGGATGGCGGCGCCATTTTCCTGTTGTTGATTGAAGGGCTGCTGGCGGTGGTGGGTATGACCATCTCGGCAACTGTGCGAGAGCGGATTCAGCAGGTGGGATTCGTGGTCGTGATCCTGTTGATGGTTTTTGTGATTACGAACGACGTGTTGAAGCGAGTATCAAGGCGCGCGCCGGACCCTCCACCGGCGGCAACAGCTCCGGGGAGATAGGATTTTGAGTTTCAAGTTTCAAGTCTTAAGTAAAGCGTTCGACTCCAGGGCTCGAGGAACTTGAAACCTTAAACTTGAACTTGAAACTAAATATTATGCGAAAGACCAGAGCAGTTCAGGTTAAGCACGTGCAAATCGGCGGTGGCGCACCGGTCGCGATCCAGTCGATGACGAAGACCGACACCGCCGACGTCGGCGCGACCATAGCGCAAATCGAGGAGATGGTCAGCGCCGGTTGCGAAATCGTCCGCCTGGCTGTGCCCGACAACGACGCAGCAATCGCGCTCAAAGAGATTCGCAAGCGTGTGCCCGAGGTGCCGCTGGTTGCCGATATACACTTCCATTACAAACTGGCCCTGTTGGCCCTCGAAGCGGGCATCGACAAACTGCGTCTGAATCCCGGCAACATCGGCAAGCACGAACGCATCGTCGAGGTAGTGCGGGCAGCGCAAGCCCAGAAAGTGCCAATTCGCATCGGTGTCAACGGTGGGTCGCTGGAAAAGGATCTGCTGAAAAAGTACGGCACCGCAACCCCGGAGGCAATGGTCGAGTCGGCGTTACGCCACATTAGAATCCTCGAAGACCTGGACTTCACCGACATAATCATCTCGCTCAAAGCTTCAGATGTGCAGCGCACCGTTGGCGCTTACCGGCTGCTGGCGGAAAAAGTCGATTACCCTTTCCATCTGGGCGTGACTGAAGCCGGCACGGCATTCGGCGGAACTATCAAGTCGTCGATCGGGCTCGGCATTCTGCTGCACGAAGGAATCGGCGACACCATTCGTGTATCGCTGGCGGCGGAGCCGCAGGAAGAAGTTCGCGTAGCCTGGGAGATCGTAAAGTCGCTCGGGCTGCGCACGCGCGGCGTTACCGTTGTTGCCTGTCCCACCTGCGGGCGTCTGGACGTGGATAACTTCGTGGAGATAGTTACCGAAATCGAACGCCGCCTGGCGCACATTGAAGAGCCTCTGCACCTCTCGATCATGGGCTGCGCAGTTAACGGTCCCGGCGAGGCGCACGATTCTCAGCTGGGCATTACATTCGGCCGCGGCGTGGGCATGATTTTCAAAGACGGTGTGCCGATGCGCAAAGTTGCCGGCGAAAACATCGTCGAAGCTTTTGTCATGGAGACTGAAAAACTTCTCGACGAGATTGCGTCGAAAAAGATAACTGCTGAACCTGAGCTGGTGAGCATCACGTAGAAAACAACCACTTCGCTAACTTTGAAGGCTGCCGGTTAACAAACCGCGCAGCCTTTTGGTTTAGAGTACAACCTTCAGGTTGCTGGTTCCGAAAGCGGCAAGCTGGAGCAAAGGCAGTATCTTCGCCCTTGAGCACAACGCGCCCGACCGCCGGGTGCTAATTAACCTGAGCGGCACAGGCATTCCTGCCTGTCATTTTATTGATAAGACAGACAGGAATGTCTGTCCTACTTCGCCATTGAAAGGAACAATGCGTCGGTGGCGACCTTGCGGTTGATGTTGACGACGAGGTTAAAGCGTAGTTCTTCTATTTGCGAGAGCCACTCGCCGGCTTGATGGCTATTCAAATCGTGCGCTATCCTGCGTAACTCTGCCAGCTGATCCCGGTTCGCAATCGTAGCTTCGGGCCGGCCTAAAGCGAGCGCCCAGGCGTCTCGAATCAAACTCTCCAGAACATCAAGCCGGCACTCGTACTCGTCCTTGCGTTTCGCATCATTCAAACCTTCCGCCGACCGCAGCAGCTCCACGCGATCTCCAGTGATAACGAGCGACCTCAGGACTGCCAGCATAGCCTCGCGTTGTTCTCGATAGGTTTCCACATCCGTTGCCAGAGCGCGGCCAATACTTCCGCGAGAAGTGTGCGCCAGGAGGCGCGCGTCGACCGCCGGCACTTTCTTCACTTCGATAAGAAACTTTTCAATCTCCAGCGCGGGAACCGGAGCGAAACGGATCATCTGGCAACGGGAGCGGATGGTCGGCAACAAGGCCGCTGCCTGGGAAGTGATTAGAATTACATATGAAGTCCGGGGCGGCTCTTCCAGTGTTTTCAAGAGGGCATTAGACGCCGGTTCGTTCATCCGATCCGCGTCTTCTACTATAAAGACCCGGGCCTGGCCTTCATACGGGCGAAAGTTTGCTTCGCGCTCCAGCTCCCGCATGGGTTTAACGCGGATCATGCGCTTGTGGGCGCGGGCCATTGCTACATCACCGTATTCGCTCCAGATCAATCTGTCCCTGTCATCGTCGTCTTTGCCGAACGGCGGGAAAGTCGATCGCGAGATCCTCCGGCACGAAGGACATTCGTCACAGGGCTCAACTCCCTGAAGGTTGCGACAGTTCAGGGCTTTGGCCAGCTCAAGCGCAAAAAGTTTCTTGCCGACGCCTTCTTCGCCGGTGAAGAGCAGGGCGCCGGGAACCCGGCCGGCTGCCAGCATGCGGCGCAGGGCATCTTTGGCTTCGTCGTTTCCTATTAGTCTTGAGAACATGAGTCAGTAAGCAGTCAGGTAAGCAGTCAGCCAGTCAGCAGTAGGCAGTGTCAAACTCGACAGTCGTTACCCATTGAGTTGATCTTTAAGCAAACCCCTCTGTTTCAAGAACGGTAGAATGATCTCCACCACTAACTGATGAGTTTCCTGGACCGCGCCACCGGCATTAATCAAGCGAACGCGTTCGGGCTCGCCTGCGGCAATCCGTAAATATGCATCGCGTACTCGAGTATGAAACTCTATGTCCTCAGCGTCGATGCGGTCACCCTTGGTCTTACCTTCGTGACGACGCCTGGTGCGCGTGACACATTCCGCCACCGGCGAATCGAAGAGCAGGGTTAGATCGGGCTTCAGTCCTTCGGTGGCCAGTTGAACGATTTGGCTAATCAGCTTTTCGTCAAAACCGCGTCCGGCGCCCTGAAAAGCGACCGTTGAATCGGCATACCTGTCCGACAGCACAACATGATTCGACTCGATGGCCGGGCGCAATTGCCGGCGGACATGCTGGGCCCGGTCGGCAGCAAAGACCAGCAACTCGGCGAGCGGGTCCACTTGCTCCTGGGCGTCCAGCAACGCTGCACGTAACTGCTGGCCCAGGGTGGTACCGCCCGGCTCCCGCGTTGTGACGACCTCGAGGCCCTGCATACGGAGGACGCTGGCGATCAATCGCAATTGGGTAGATTTCCCGCTGCCGTCAATGCCTTCGAAAGTAATAAATGCGCCGGCCACGTGTCCTCTGGTTCAAGCGGGAAGTTGTAGGAAGAAAAGCCTCAGGAAGTTTGGGAGTCGCCGGAGGACGCAACAGTCTGTGCCGTGGCTTCATCTTCAGCCTGCGGCCGCAACTCGCCGTTGGCGCGCCGCGCGTGCGAGATAGTAGAGATGGCGTGCTTGAAAATTAGTTGCTCCTGGGATGCGGATTCCAGCATTACAGAAAACTTATCAAAACTCTTGATGCGACCCAGGAGCTTTGCCCCGTTCACCAGATAGATCGTGACAGTGCTTCTTTCCCGGCGAGCAAAATTCAGGAAAGCATCTTGAATGTTTTGCGGCGCTGGCTTTGAATCCACGTCAGGCTCCGGTTCGTTGAATCCAGGATCGAAAATCGGATTTGCGGTTGAGGGAGAATATATCACAGGAAGGAGAGTGACAAGCGGAATTGCAAGAGTGAAGCGGCCCTTGGAATGAAGCTAGTCTCATTCATACCTGGCTTCAGCCAGGTGGTCACCGCGGCGATTGACCCCTAGTCACAGTGTGACCATTTAATCACCGCACTGAAGTGCGGTGTTAATGAGATTCCGGCTTGACCCACCGCTCAGAACTCATCACGGTCGCTATCACTTGTTCCTGCAGTCGCGGATCTTCGCCGAATCCTTCGAACCATTCAACGCCGGGCTCGTGGCGAAACCAGGTTAACTGTCGCTTCGCGTAATGACGTACGTCCTGCTTCGTTTGTTCGATCGCGCTCGCCAGGTCGCGTTGGCCGCGGAGAAATTCCCCCACCCGCCGGTAACCATGTGCGCCAAGGGCGTTGGATTCAGCGGGCACGCCTTCGGTCAACAGCCCGCGCACCTCTTCAACCAGCCCATTGGCGAAATGCTGCTCTGTGCGTTGGTTGATGCGGGCATAGAGTTCGGCCCGCGGCGGGTTCAGGGCAATGATCCGCAGCCGCGCGGCGATCGTGTGTGGCTCCGGCCGCAACGGCCTCTGTTCCGACATCGTTTTGCCGGTCTGAAAACAAACTTCGATGGCCCGCTGGACGCGCGGCCAGTCGCGCGGGTTGAGCTTTTCCGCTTCCACTGCATCCAACCGTCTCAACATCCGGTGAAGGTGCGTTGGGCCATGTCGTTCCCGAATTCGCGTCAAGCGACTACGCAAATCAGCATCGGTGGCGGGACTGGGAAAGAATGGTTGTCTTAGTGCGCGCAGGTAAAGGCCGGTGCCGCCGGCAAGTATCGCCCGGTGGTCGCGAGCTTCGATCTGTTCGATAGTTTCAATGGCCGCCCGGGCCCATTCCCCGGCGGTGAAGTTTTTTTCCGGGGGAACCAAATCAATCAAGTGATGCGGCACGCCGCGGCGTTCGTTGAGTGGAACCTTTGCAGTGGCAATTAGAATTCTTTGATAGACCTGGACGGAATCACAGTTGACGATCTCCCCGCCGCCGGCCAGCGCCACTTCGATGGCGAGCGCGCTCTTTCCGGAAGCCGTGGGGCCGACGATGGCGATTATGGGAGCGCGGGCATCCTGCCCGCGTCCTGTTGATTGCCCTTCCGCTTTGTTGGAAACGCTCACCCGCGAGAGATGATAAGACGAATCGCGATCACGAGCCAGATGAGGGCGAGTAAAAAGATTGCGCCGGTAATTTGTGCACGAGAGAAACGCATCGTCGAATCAACCTAAGAGCGCTCCAGCCGCTCATGAGAAAAATTCCGCCAGCTCTTCATCAGAAGGACGCACCAACGCTCGCCCATTCAGTTCAAACACGGGAACGAATCGTTGTCGCGTTAATCCATACATGGCCCGCAGGGCCCCAAAGTCGTTGGCCACATCGCGCTCAAGGAAATCAACCCGATGCCCTCTCAACCACGCTCGCGCATCCACGCACAGGGGACAATTGGGCACGACGTACAGTGTTACTCGTTTCTTATCCATCTTACTTGTAACAAGTGTTGGCTTGTTTCTCAGACATGACGTGGCCATCTGTGTCGCCGAATGACCCCAGGTAAATGTCATCGCTCAAGCATTTTAGACTACGAGAAACACTAACGAACCCGTCTTTGAATTGTAACTTTATTCCTCGGGCGGTGATCTTTGCAGTATCACCACAGGGCACATTGCTAAACGCAGCGATACCGCTTCCATTTGTTACCGCGTTGAAAGTACGGTCCTTCGTTGTCAACGTGACTGTTTCCCCTTTATAGACCGAGCAACCGCTGGCTCCCTCGGAAATTAAGCGCAATCGCACCTTGACGAATTCAGGAGTGGGCGACGGGGTAGGCGTTGGGACTGGAGTAACTTGAGGATTAGAAACCGATGCCAACTCCGGCGTGCTGGTGGCTGCGGGTGAGCCGTTACCGCGTTTAAGCCACAGCAAGAAGCCGGGGGCTACAACTGCTGACCCGAAAATCAA
Source organism: Pyrinomonadaceae bacterium (assembly GCA_040003545.1). Classification (GTDB taxonomy): domain Bacteria; phylum Acidobacteriota; class Blastocatellia; order Pyrinomonadales; family Pyrinomonadaceae; genus DASXRU01. The sequence continues at coordinate 8,360 of JBDUCF010000064.1, forward strand.
AAGCAGACCCAACCCCAAAACGAGCATGACGACGATGGCCGGACTCAATCTAATTCTGGGCGATGGTTTCGCGGCATAGCCCTCCGCGGAAGGCTGCGCAGTCTGGTTGAGCAAGGGAGGTACAACCGCGGTAATCGTCGGCATGGCAGCTCGTGGCGTCGAATTTATTTGCACGGGGGCATCTATTTGCACCGGTGTGCCCGGTTCTGTTGGCGGCAGGAACTGAGCGATTGGTTCTTGCCGGGGCTTAGTAGTCGCAGGAGCGTTCGCTGTCTTCTCAGGAAATTCGCGCGTGCTCGCTTCGGTAGCGTCCGGGCGCGCTAATGATTCACCGGCCTCTCGCAGCAACTCCCGCATCTCTTTGGCGCTGCCAGGTCGTTGCCGGCGGTTCATGGCCATGGCCGCCGACAGAATCACGGCTACTGCATGGGGCACCTTAGGATTTACTTCGTCAGCGGGGCGCAGAGGATCTGGTTGCTCATCATCAATAGAAGTAAATCTGGCAGGCGCGTCAACCGGTACGACACTGGTGATCAGGTGGTAGAGAGTTGCGCCGAGTGAATAGAGGTCGCTGCGCGGATCGGTGCCGACTCCATGGATTTGTTCGAGCGGCGAATAGACGGGGGTGTAGCCTTTGACACTGCGGCTGGTAAGCAGCGTCGGCATCTGGCCCGCCGCGCCTTTTGCGAGACCAAAGTCCAGCAGAAACAGCTCGCCCTCAGGCGTGAGCTTTAAGTTCGAAGGCTTGATGTCGCGGTGAAGGATCGGTGGATTGTGGTTATGAAGATATACCAGCGCTTTCAGAATTTCGTCGCCCCAGCGCAAGACGTCGGCGGCGGGAAATGGCCGGCCGCGTAATTCAAGCAACTGGGCCAGGTCATCACCGGGAATGAACTCCATTACCAGGTACTGCCCGTCACCTTCGGCGAAATGGTCTATGACATTCGGCAGCGAGGAATGGCGCAGATTCGCCAGCAGGCTGGCTTCGCGGGCGAACGAATTGCGCGCTTCAGGCGAGGTTAGAAAGTTCTCCTTGATGGCGACGATGCTGGAGAGTCGTTGATCGACCGCTTCGTAGACCGTCCCCATACCGCCCTGTCCAAGCTGGCGCACGATGCGGTAACGATCCTGAAGGAGAGTGTTGGCGGCAAGCATCGTTTATTTTCGGCGTGCGCGACCGGGCGGAAAAGCATTCGGCGTCGGCACCGGCGGATATGCGCCGCGTGGCAGAATCCAAAGCTCAAGCGTCGCCCACTCGCGGTAACCGCCCTCGATCAATCGGATTCTGGCAGAAGAGAAGTGAAACTCCTTCATGAGTAAGCTCTGCACTCGAGTCAACACTTTTCTCGCCGCTCCGGGCGGATCTCGCATAGAACGGCCGTTGTAGGCTATTACGTAAGCGCGAGCGCGTGGCTCGGCTCGAAGTGCGGCGGCATAGGCCTCAAGGTCGTCAGCGGAAACGTTTGAGGATTGCTCATCACCTCCCCAGGATAACTCGTCAAATTTGCGGGCAGAATCAGTATCCACGAAGGTTCGTGGATAGGCATCAGCGGGGACAGGGGGAGCCGTTCCAGCGGGCGCGATCCATAGTTGTTGTCTCAGGCAATCAGCCTCGCCGCCATCCACCGCAATGACCCGTTCCTTCGCGACGCCGCGGGTGTTCACCAGGTAATCTTTGCTGCGCTGAGCGTACCGGTAACTAAGTCCAGGAAGATCACGGCGACTGCGATTCACTAGAATGAAGCCCTTCGCGCTCGGCTCATTTTGTAATTGAGCGCTGAGGTTATCGAGGCGGGCCTTTAAGTCGGAAAGTTGAACGTCGCCGAACTCATCGACCTTGCGCGCAGCCTGGCCCTGAGCTTGCCCAAACGAAGGCAGAGAAGTTCCATTGGCAAAATACACGAAGAGCAACACAAGGATGACAGGCGGGATTCGTCTAGCCATTGGTAAGCTCGGTACTGTTCTTAGATATTGAAAATCGCCCGTAGCTTAAGCTGAAAGCCAGGCAGGATCGGAGATGTGATTTCGTCATTTTCCGTTAGAACCGCAATCTCCTCCAGGTTCTGGTCGCGCAGACGATGAATCAGAACAGACCGGTTCTGAACATCCACAACCCAGTACTCTTCAACACCGTACTTCGCATAGAGCTGGCGCTTCACCACGAGATCGCGTTGCTTGTTTTCGGGACCCGGCGATAACACTTCAATCACCAAATCAGGCGCTGCAACAAATTTGTCGTCGGCCACAGTCTTGTCCCAACGTTCTTTGCGTACGACGACCAGATCAGGAATGACCGCGTCATATTCGCTGAAGACGGCTCCGGCCCCAGGCACAAGAATGCCAATCGGATTACTCTCGAGATAATTGAAGAGATGGCCTATTAAACGTTGCAGGGCCAACTGGTGGGGAAGTCGGGGAGCGCGAGACACGAAGAGTTCTCCGTCGATGAGTTCGTAACGGTTGTTGTCGTCCGGACAGAGGTCGAGATCTGCTACGGTTAAGAGAGGCTCAATTTTGGCGGCCATATTTACCTCCATCCGTAATTGAGGTGACGATAATACTACGAATCAAGAATGACAATAACTGCGGTGACACTCAACCGGAGAACTTGATGCCAGGATTAATACATCTTCGTCAGATCGATTCCGGTGTAGTAATTCTTCAAAATGCGATCGTA
>JBDUCF010000370.1:0-3260 GCA_040003545.1 Pyrinomonadaceae bacterium
GCGCTTCGCTTGCCACTGGCAACCTTCCATTGCCCCTGCGGGGTGTGACTCGCGTTCCTGTTACGAGGGTGGAGGCCGGCGATCACTTCGCAGGCTCCGTCTTATAAAAATCAATTCCGGCGGCTTCCTGACCGACGTCAACCGTCGCCACGGTCTTCAGCGCGGCGAGATCGATGATCTCCACCGTGCCCGGCTCGGAGCCAATTCCTTCGACGGAAATAAAAGCATAACGATTGTCCGGCGAAACGACGGCGCCGTGCAGCACCTTTCGTTTGGTGGGAATGCGAGCCAGCTCGTGACCGCTCTGCAAATCAAAAACCGAAACTGACTGATCGCGTTTGTTGGTTGCGATCAAACGGGCGCCATCGTGCGTGATGGCCAGATTGTAAACTCCGGCCCGGGCGGGAATGCGTCGCACAAGTTTCCAGCTGTTCGCGTTCACTTCAACGATTTCGCTGGACTTGTTGCAGGCTACAAAGATTGAAGAACCATCCGCCGAAGGTTGGGCCCACGTCGGCGAGCATGACATGTCGCCCGGCTTGGGCGGCTCCATGCCATGACCGCCGGTGTCTTTCATTCCAGCCATGCCGTCCATGTTATGCATGCCGGTCATGCCGCCGGCTGGCTTCGCATTACTCTTTGCTGCCGTAGTATCGGCCATAGTATCGCCGAGGCGCGGCGGCCCTGCCATTCCCATCTCCTTACCTTTGGTTACTACAAAGTGGCGGGCGACTTTCAGAGTATGCGTATCAATCTCAACCAGCATGTCATCCATCATGCAGGCCGAGTACTGCTTCGTACCCTGGGGATTCAAGCGCGAGCCGTGCGGCATTGTGCAGGTAGGGATGCGTTTGATCTCCTGCATCAACTCCGTGGAAACAACTGAGACGGAAGATGGCACCATGTCGCCGTGCAGGTTGAAGTTGACCACAAAGAGCAAACTGCCATCCGGCGAGATGTCCATCGTTGCCGGAAAATTACCGAGCGTAGTCTGACCCAGCACGCTGTCGTCTTTCACCGCATACTTCCACACTGAGCCGAACGGCCGTCCATGGGCGATGGAAACGTAATAGAACTCCTTGTCGGGTGAAACGACCAGGCCGTGCGGACCATCAATGTCTACCGGCATGTCACCGGTGGGCAGATCATGATCGACCCGCGCGCCTCCTGGCCCAAAGCGCACCAGGGCAATCTTGTCTGCCGATTCCGAGACTACGTAGACGAGATAGTCTTTGTCAGGTTTTGTCTGAGCGAGGGCAGTGGTTGTTATACAAAAATCCAAAGAGAAAAAGAAGATTGCCCCGATCAGAAAAAGAGGGCAGTAGCCCGACCGTGAGGGAGGGCGTTTTTTCGAGTATATCCCGTTGGACGCCCTCCCTGACGGTCGGGCTACTGCCCCGCTTCGCGAACTCCTAACGCACGCTCGAGTCATCTTACGGCTTTCCTGGTTTCACAGGTTTGGGTGGCGGATTGCTTTTCTCTGGCTCGTCAGGCGGAAAGTCCTTGTCGTCGATATCGATGATCTTCAACTCCGCTCCAAACTTGCGGTAGCCGCGAAAGAGAATGTCGTTTCGGGTTTGAATGACGCGCGGCCCTTCTCGCGCGGATAGCTGAATTATTGCTCGCGAAGGCAGAAGATGTTGCTGCTCGTTAATACTGACCCAGTCATAGTCAATGACACTGCTGGCCGCCGTAACCGGAAAATCCGGAGGTATCTCAATCGAGACGTCTTCCAGCCGCAGCACCCGATTCGTTTCCCGATCGATCCAGATTCTGCCACGATAACCTGTCACTACAGAGGCTTCTACCGCGCCGCCGGCCTTGATAGACTGCGCGGAGAACTCGCGCTTCACTTCAAACTCGTAAACGAGTGTGCGACGGTTGCGCAAAAGATCGGTATCGACCAGACGAAACTTAGCCTGCCGTTCCAGTCGAAACAGTTCGGAAAGAATCGATACGTATTCGCCGGTCGAAGTGGTCCCGCCCAGCTTCGCCGAATAGTCCGAGCCTTCAGCCGCCTGGGTGTCGGGCGGCGCCCCGTTAATGGCAAGCAGCTTGTACTGTTCGCCACCGTTCGCACGGTAACTGACGGCGATACTCAGCCGATCGTAAACATTCCAGTTGTTCGTTTTGCCAAAGGCCTGCGAACGTGTGATCTGTTGCTTCACCAGAAAATCAGGCATCTTTTCCGCAGCCGCAAGAGTGGCGGCGCGAGTTTTCTCCAGTAGCTCCACACCTTCGATCTCGGGAGGCAGCGCAGCTTCTTTTGGATTCAGCCGGCGACGCTCTGCTTCTTCCATAGTGCGCCGGAGCAGGGCGTCGTTGCCGCTTTTTGTGGCCACCAGAGATCGCAAACCATCAGTCAACGGAAAGCTGAGACCCCGCGTTCTGATCTGTTCCACAAGTTCGTCACGCTTTTCCGGATGGGCGGGTAACTCATAGACCAAACGGACCAGCTCCTTGCTGGTCAACGGTGTGGGGTTGCCGGATTGAGCCTGGGCGGGGAATTGGGCCTGGCTGGGGGATGAACCCAACGCCAGAAAGATTGTCAGGATCATTAATCCCGGTACGAATTTGTTTTTGCGAATCATAATTTACTTAGTGAGGCAGCCTGCGGATCATTTCGCCGCTTATGATAAACGTGCCGGCTGGTGTGTCTATCAGCGAAGGTTCAGCCAACAGCCCGACGGTTCCAATTGCTTCGGCCACCTGCAGAGTAATATCCACGGCGATCAACTCTCTGGCGCCCACGTCAACCTTCGTCAACATGAAGGTGCGAAATCCCGGCGATTCAACTTTCAAGTCGTAAAGGCCCTTCGCCAGTCCGGCGAACTCAACTCGGCCTTCGTCGCTGGAGGTTCGATGCCTAAACTTGTTGATTCTCGTTTCACTACCGTCGGTGTTCTCTGTGATGGTGACGTCGGCGCCTGCCACGACTGCGCCGTTCATATCAAAGATCTTCAAAGAGATAACGGCCGCATTTCCCGGTGACTCGGAAACCTTTCTCGTTATCTTCACTTGAGGCACGCAGGAGCTTTTGTCCGCTTTCGAAGGCTTCTGGCCGGCAACAGTCGCGCAAAGAGTCATGATGGCGGCAAACACCGCGCCGGCGGTCTTCGCTACCTGTCTCCTGATTGCTCGCAACCCCACCGGACAGTCACGCGTCATAATCGTTCCATCGACGCGCCGTACGAGCCGGGCGCATATTCGTCCTTCACTCTTCGCAATCAGCGCATAAGCTTCGTCCCTCGTCATTTCCG
>JBDUCF010000371.1:0-3260 GCA_040003545.1 Pyrinomonadaceae bacterium
GGTAACTTCCGCAGGGTTCACAGTCGAATCCGAACCTTTTGCGCACTACTACAAACCTTTAGCTACATTTCTCAGGACCTAGATCCAAATTCTCGTTCGCCCACAGTATTTGTCAGTGTTTGTCTGCCAGGAATTGTCAGCGGCTAAAATTACTCCGTGGCAGCGGATCGTGATGAAACAGACCTGTTCAGCATATTTTGTGGTGACATTTGTCACGATGTCGTATATATAGCGTCTGCGTGATTTTTGGCGGGAAGTGGCTTGGAAATCAAAGCCAACCCGGACCGCCGGCCTGCGCATCAATGGGGGCAGCGGATCGTTCTTTGCTTGAGTGAGGCTTGGGTGGCTCCGAAAAGACCAGAAACAGCTTGCCACAAGAGTCTAAACTTGAGGAGGACGACCATGATTGCTGAAATGGACATCGAGATGGAAAACGCGAACGAGATAAAAGAGACGGTCTTCCTCGACCCCGATCAAAAGAGCCCGCGCGCTCAGGATTTCGAAGAGCGGCTTTCCGCCCGCATCGTCGGACAGGAGCGGGCAGTGCGTCGCATGAGTGGCTTGTACCAGATATTTTTGGCCGGCATGAGCCCCCCGAACCGGCCGATCGGCACCATGCTGTTCCTCGGCCCAACCGGCTCTGGCAAGACCCGCGTTATCGAAGCAGCCGCCGAGGTTCTTTTTGGCGATCAAAACGCTGTCGTTAAGATCGACTGCGCAGAGTTTCAGCATTCACATGAGATTGCCAAACTAATCGGCTCGCCTCCAGGATATCTGGGCCACCGCGAGACCTCGCCCATGCTGACTCAGGAAAACCTGGATCGCATGCATACCGAGGAGCTCAAACTGTCGCTTATCCTGTTTGACGAGATTGAAAAGGCTTCGGATAGTCTGTGGCAGCTATTGCTCGGTATTCTCGACAAGGCCACATTAACGCTCGGTGATAACCGGCGCGTTGATTTCACCCGGACCATGGTGATCATGACCTCAAACCTGGGCGCCCGCGAGATGTCGGAGTTGATATCCGGAGGGATTGGTTTTCACAGCGGTAAAAATGTCAAAAATCCAAACGACAACGAAGTGGACCAGAAGATCTATCGCACTGCGGTCGACGCGGCCAAGCGCAAGTTCTCGCCTGAGTTCATGAACCGAATCGACAAGGTGGTAGTGTTCCGGTCACTGAAGGAACACCATCTTCGCGATATCCTCGATTTGGAATTGCAATCCGTTCAGAATCGAGTGATGTTGTCTGCGGGAAGCAAGTTCGTCTTCCATTGCTCAGAAGCCGCCAAAGACAAGCTTTTGAAGGAAGGAATCGACTACAAGTATGGCGCCCGCCATTTGAAACGCGCGATCGAACGGTTTTTGGTGTATCCCCTTTCCAACCTTGTGGCCACCGGGCAGGTCGGCCTGGGTGATCTGGTCGAAGTTGACCTGAGTCAAATTACCAACAAGCTGATCTTTTCCAAGCAGTCCGGCGGCGCCTTGATTCATGAGTTGACTGCGGTTAAGGAAGAGCCGGAGCAAACTGAGTCGAAGTCCGGCGGAGTTGGCGTCCCGATTCCCCAAACCAAGGCCGCAAGAAAAGGTCAGGGCCGCGGCGAAAAGACTGAAAACTGAGACTCTGGTAGCACCTGAGCAAAGCTAAAAGCGCCGGTCTGAATTGGCCGGCGCTTTTCTTTTCCGCGGCCTTGCTGCGGCCCAATTGTCCTGGCTCTTCACCGTGTTAAGCCCGTATGAATACGGCGCAGAGCTTCCTGGGCGACGCGGGAAAGATGAGGGTCGGGCGCGTTCAAGACCGTACGCAGCGCGGGCTCAGACGACGGATCGCCTATTAGCCCCAGCGCCTGCGCCGCCTCGCGTCGCAAGTCGTCGGGATTCTTCTCGTCCAATAAAGCGTTGGTCAACGCTGGAACGCCGGCGCGATTACCGATCTGTCCCAAAGCGCGAGCGACTGCACGCAAGACAAATTCGTTTTCCTTCTTGCCAGACTTCTTGTCCTTGCCGGACTTACGCTCCGGTGCATCGCGATTCAGTATGGACGCCAAAGAGACGACCGCCGACGGTTCACCAATTTCACCCAGGGCAACGGCCGCAGCGCCTCGAACACTATTTTTCTTATCACCGGACAAACTCGCGATCAATGGCTCAACCGCAGCCCGGTTCCGGGTTTCGCCCAGCACGTACGCTGCTTCCTGACGAACAAATTCGGACTTGTCGTGCAACATCGGAATCAGCGCTGCCACAACCTCGGTCGCCGGGAGACCTCCAAGAGAGTGGGCGGCTGTACCTCGCACGATGTCCTGGGAATCATTCAAGGCAACGAGAGCGACTCTTGAGCTCTCGGGGCGCTTCAAGTTGCCGAGATGTGCCAGCGCGTCTCGCCGCTCTTCGACTTCTGCAGAGGCCAGTCTTCGACGCTGGGTTTCGATTTCACGTTGCAGCGGCGTCAACCCGGAGTTTGTGGAGGAGTTACCCTGCGCAAAGGCCGGCTGGCCTGTAAAGAACGCTGCCGGCGTGACGCAGACAACGAGACAAATTAAGAGAAGCCGAATTGTCTTCATCACCGGAAGGCTTGCCCCTTTGGTTTCTTTCTAGTCTTCTCAAGCGCGAGCCGGGATCGAACCAGCGCGCCGTTCCGCACGGCGTCGAGTGGCTTCCCATTCGAAAGCTTGTCTGGCCCGTCGGTTCTCGTGCGCTTCAGCCAGCAACCCAATTAGTTCGTCCTCCCACAGGCCCGGCGCGACACTTGCCCGGCGCATGGATTCCACAATCCCGATGTAATCCAGGACCTCTACAACTTCAGTATCGGTAAGAGAATCCAACTTGACGGCGAGATGTTGGCGTTCAGTCAATCGCTTAGCCATCTCTTTGCTCCTACTTTAGCAAAGCAACGGCCAAACGCATTCGTCAGAGGATTATCTTGCGGGCCGTCGTCAGATTGAGTTTCACCTGAGGAATTAAGATCGTGATTTCTCCTATTGGATCGCGCTGGACAATCTTCCAGCAATGCTGACAGAAATTACGGGCGCAATATACACGACCGCGCGCAGCCCGCACAAGCTTTACCGTGATCGATATCTTCCGACCCCAGGCTCTATCCGTTATCGATTCTCGAAGCCACGGCATGAACCGTGTCGATGATCAGCACTGCGATTGGGGGACAAAGGAGAACGTTCGAGACCAGAAGAGATGTGTGCGAATAAGAAAGGATGGATGACTGGGCGATAGCGTCCGGGCGATGGCGAAACAGTAGCGTC
>JBDUCF010000372.1:0-3255 GCA_040003545.1 Pyrinomonadaceae bacterium
CAAGCAATACAACTGAGAAAGCAAACTCCGACTCTTTTTCCAACATTCTTTATTCCTATCCGTGTCCATCCGCGTTCATCCGCGGCTCATTATTTCTTTCAGCGCTTCAACAAACAGATCCACCTCTGCCTTAGCCAAACACAGCGGCGGCAGAAGCCGCAGCACGTGTGGATCACTTGAAGTGCCGGTAATCACTTTTCGCTCCAACAGCGCCGCATGAATGTCTTTCGCATTCTCTTTGAACTCCAGGCCCAGCAGAAATCCCAGGCCATGAACCGACACTACCGCCGGAGTCTCAGCCAATCGTCTGCGCAGATGCTTCTCGACCCGGCGGACATTCTGGAGCATCTCATCATTTTCGATAGCCTCCAGCGTTGCGGAAACAGCGGCCATTGCGATCATGCCGCCACCAAACGTGGTACCCAGATCATTCTCCTTAATGTGCGACGCGATCTTCTTCTCAACCAAACATGCACCGACCGGAATACCGCTGCCCAGCGCTTTTGCCAGCGTGATGATGTCGGGCACCACACCCGCTCCTGCGTCACTTGCGGCAAAGAACCATTCGCCGGTTCGGCCGACCCCGGTTTGCACTTCGTCATAGATCAGAACGATCTGGCGATCATCACAAATCTCCCGCAGCGATTTGTAGAATTCAGGTTCAGCCATACGAACGCCGGCCATGGACTGAATCGGCTCCAGCATGATTGCCGCGACAGTTTCATCCGCCAACCCTCGCACGGATTCGATATTGCCGAACTCGGCTTGCAGATGCCCGGGCACATTTGGTTTTCCCAGCTCGCGATACTTTCCCAGGAACGTCGCACTGATGGCGTCCGCCGTTCGTCCGTGAAAGCCTCCGGAAAAGGTAATGATGTTTTCGCGGCCGGTAGCCATGCGCGCCATGCGCATGGCGTTTTCGTTTGCTTCGGTTCCTGAGTTACAGAAGAAAGCCTTGCTGAGCCCGCGTGGCGCGATTGAAACCAGCTTCTCAGCGGCGCGCGCGCGGGCCTTCGAATAGACCAGGTTGGAATAGAAGAGCAGCTTGTCCGACTGTTCGCGAATCGCCGCCACGACGTGGGGATGGCAATGTCCAGTCCCTGCGACCGCATGGCCGCCGTAAAGGTCCAGGTAACGCTCGCCATCGCCGGCATAGATCCAAACCCCTTCGCCGCGCTCAGCGACGATGGGCATCTTCTTGTACGTCGCCAGCTGATAGCGATCTTCAAGCTCGATCGTTAAGTTTGGTTTTGCTTTAACTTGCATCTTCGGCCAATCCAGTTCAAATCTGTCGCAAGTCGGGAAGGGGGCATGCCCCCGCTGACTTTGAATAGAGACCTTGGCAGCAAAAGCGGGGGCAGGCCCCCTTCCTGACTGCGGGACCTCGGGCTTGAATCTTTCTTGCGCTCATGGATTGGTGCCCGCCAGCATCAGTCCTGCCTTCTCATCCAAACCAAACATCACATTCATATTTTGCACCGCCTGTCCGGCGGCGCCTTTTACCAGATTGTCCAGCGCTGAAAAAACTACTAACTGGCGCCCGCGCACCGCAAAGCCCAGGTCGCAGAAGTTTGTAGTCTTCACCCAGTTGATGTCGGGCGAGCCTTTGACGAGACGCACAAAAAATGAGTTGCGATAAAACTCTTCGAAAATCGCCCGTAGTTCATTCTCAGCTAGTTCGCTTTTCATCTCGACGTACGCCGAAGCGAAGATACCTCTTGAAACCGGCAGTGAATGCGTCATGAAAACAAGTTCGCTGGTCCAGTCACCAATGTGCCCGAGTTCCTGTTCGATCTCCGGCACATGCTGATGCGTGAACGGCTTGTAGGCATAAAACGAGTTCATGCGCTGCGGATGATGCGTGTTCGCCGCAGCCTTTGCGCCCGAGCCTGACGAGCCGGTCTTGGCATCAACAATAACTCGCCCTCTAATAAGTCGATTCGCCACCAGCGGCGCCAATCCCAGCAGTGTTGCCGTCGCAAAGCAGCCGGGATTGGCAATCAAGCGCGCGTTCCTGATGGCCTGCCGGTTGGTTTCCGTCAAGCCATACACAAACTCAGTCTGCGATTGCATGGCCGTATGTTCGCGCCCGTAATGCTGTGCGAAAACCGCTGCGTCCCGCAGACGAAAGTCGCCCGATAGATCGATTGCCTTTACGGACGGCGGCAGCTGCGGAATCACATCCATCGCCTGTCCATGTGGCAGTGCCAGGAAAACGCAATCGTATTCCTTCAATGAACCCAAATCGTCCGGCGCTGTCCGGAAAGCCAGATCTGTTAGACCGTGAAGGTTCCGATGAACTTCACTAACCTGCTTCCCTGCCTGTTCATTCGCAGTGACTAACCCAATCTCAGACTCAGGATGTTGCAGCAGGATGCGCAGCAGTTCCGAACCGCCGTAACCAGAGCCTCCGAAGATAGCAACCTTGATCTTCATTTCTTAATTCGCCGCTGAACAACGGACAATCCACGCATCACACGAAGTTTGTTCGGGGTACTTCGTGTGATTCGTGGATCGTCCGCAGTTCAGACGCTAACTCTCGACATCGAAGTCTGAATCTTCGCATTGACTATCTCGAACAGTCGCTCTCCGTTGCGCCGAGCATTGGCCGCGGGCACACCAAACTCGCGCTCGACATAATCCTGGCCCATCTGCGAATCCGTAACTGAACCGGCTATCAAATCAATCCCAATTCCCCGCCGGCGTAGCAACTCAATTCCACCCCAGGCCCCCACATAATCGGTGGCACAAAAGATTAAGGCCGCCGTAGCGTCGCGCAGCTCAGCATCGTCAAGTATGGTGTCAACCGAGTAACCGCCCAGAATTCCATCACCGAGCTCGATCACTATTAGATCGGGCGAGTGCTCGTTCAAACGAGCAATTATTGCCTTCGCTACTGGAGCAAGATTGCCTGCATCGACCGTCGAGGGCAGGCCACAATCCAGAAAACTCGCAGTCGCCACTGCTCCGTGATCGCTCATATTGAAGGTGTCGCGCAGACAGGCAATGCCGGATAGTTTGCCGGCGGCTACCTTCAATCCCGACCGCGTGGCCTGCTGAATCAACTCGGTCGCCGCGTACGTCTTGCCGCAGTTCATGCTCGTCCCCGCGATTATGACCAGGGGAGCGCTTTCGCCAAGGGAGGCCTGCTGCGTTGTGGTTTCTTCCGCCGCTTTTTCTGATTTGGATCAATACGCACGGTTCCTGGGAAATTGGATTGGGAACCATACTTGTCTATTGGGTGTGTGGACTGAA
>JBDUCF010000373.1:0-3251 GCA_040003545.1 Pyrinomonadaceae bacterium
AATTGAGTCATCACCGCCCAAACGTTCGATCCGTCGCTCCTCCAGCGCGCGCAGGAGCTTCGCCTGCACGTTCGCGCTCATGTCGCCGATCTCGTCCAGGAAAAGCGTGCCCCCGTCTGCTTGCTCAAATTTCCCGCGACGCCGTGCGGCCGCTCCCGTGAACGCGCCTTTCTCGTGTCCGAACAATTCCGATTCGATCAATTCCGAAGGGAGGGCGGCGCAGTTGACGGCAACGAAGGCGCCGCTGCGACGCGAAGTGCTGCGTTCGTGAAGCTCGCGCGCTACCAACTCTTTTCCCGTACCCGACTCGCCCCGGACCAAAACGGTGGCGTCAGTGTCCGCAACTTTCTCGATCGCGCCGCGCACCTGCTGCATGGCATCCGACCCGCCCATCAGGGTGCCCCGCTGAGCGGCTTCAACTTCGATCTGATGCTTTAGCGAGCGGTTCTCGCGTCGCAACTGGATCGTTTCGATTGCGTTTTTGACAACCAGCCGGAGGTCATCAAGCTCGAAAGGTTTTGAGAGGTAATCGTAGGCCCCGGATTTGACGGCTTCGACCGCCATGCGCTCCGAGCCGTGCGCGGTGATGATGATGACGAGAGGTTGCTCGTCAGTGGCACTTTGCAGTTCGCTCAGGAACTCGAGACCACTGGCGCCCGGAAGGTTTACATCCAGCAGCAACAGATCGAACGGCTGCCTTTTCATCAGCGCTCGCGCTTCTTCGGCGCTTCCCGCTTCGCTGATGTCGTAGCCGGCGGTGCTCAACGCCCGTCGGATGCCGTAGCGCGCCGCTTCTTCGTCGTCGACAATCAGTAACCGCAAGCTTTCTTTTGGCCCGGCCATGCGGACAGTTTAATACTTTCCGGAAAGTTTCGCAGTGGCCCAGAGTGGGCGTTTAGAGTACCAACTTTGGTTGGGCATTTCCCGACGAACCAAACCCGACCGAAGTGGGTACTCTAGACGCCCACTTGTTTGAAGGTTAATTGAGTGGGAGGTGAAGTTCGAAACGCGCTCCCCGTCCCTTTTCCCGGGGGACCAGGGTTGCAGTTCCCCCAGCTTCCTGCATGCGCTTGCGCACGATGGCCAGGCCCAGGCCTGTGCCACGTTGCCTGGTAGTGAAGAATGGTTCCCAGATGCGTATTTGCAGTTCGCTGGAGATGCCCGGCCCACTGTCGGTAACGGCAAACACAACGTGGCCGTTTCCACAGAATGCCTCGATGTGTATTTGCCCACCTGCTGGAGTTGCCTGCAGCGCATTCAGCAACAAGTTCGATAAGGAATCGCGAATCGCGGCGGCACCGGTCCCGTCGAGGTCCGTCGCGGCGCGAGCGGAGCATTCAATTGAGATTTCCCTCCCGCCAGCATGGGCCCGAAAGAGATCGGCGACTGCTCGGGCCACATCGTCGGCCCCGCATGGCGCGGATGCGGGCGGCTCTTTGCGCGCAAAACTAAGAAGCTGCGTGACACTTTGGCTGAGCCGGTCAGTCTCGCCTACGATCATCGTCAAATCGCGGTTGTATTCGTCGCTAAGGTTATCGTCCTCGCGCATCACCTGGGCGATCGATTTAATGGCTGACAAAGGGTTCTTCACCTCATGCGCCACCGTCGCCGCCATCTGTCCCAAAGCCGCCAGGCGCTCGCCTTCCGCAAGTTTGCGTTCAAGGCGCACGTTCTCTTCAACTAAGCGGCAATCCTCAATCGCTATCGCTACCTGGCCGGCCAGCACTTCAAGCACTGCGCGCACGTCCGGCGCCAGCGAACTCGGCGCGGCCTCGATCAGCATCAGCCCGACGGTTTGGCCCTCGCGGCGCAAAGGGTACGCCAGCGAATACCCGCGGTCCGCCAGCGCACTTTCATTCTCGATAACCTCGGAGCCATTGTGCTTTGCCTTTTCGATCAAGGCTTCTATCCAACTGAGATTGTCTTCGCCTTTTTCCGAACTGCTACCACTGAGGCCATCAAATTCGACTGAACCCTGGCGCCCTCTTTCACTGACGACGATCTTGACCCGGCGCAGCGCGAGGGCCTTTGTGGTTTGCGCTTCCACGAAGTCCAACAGATCCGGAAGATTCTTGTAGTGACCCGCTTGCGATCCGATGCGCGCCACCACATCCCGATAGAGCGCCGTCTCGCGCTCGAACAGTTTACGAAACTTCTTTTCCAGCCAGCGCCGCAATGGCGCGGCAATCAACGTCAGGGCCAGGATCATCACACCTTCAATAACGCCGGTGCGGACTCCGTATCTGCCCGTCAGCCACTCGCCGATGGTGCGTATGCCGTAGAGATAAATTGCCAGCACCACCGCCGCAAAGGAGGCGACGATCAGGCTCTCCTTGATGATCAGCTCGAGAAAACGATAGCGGTATATGTAGTACGCCAGCAGCGCCGAAGGCAGAAGCGAGCCGAGGTTCGCGAGCGTTTTCAGATAGAGTCCCAGCGCCGTCCCTTCTCCCAGACCCAGCGCCAACGCCGCAAGAATCAGCAAGGCGATGCCGACGAAGGAAACTGCCAGCGTGGTCATGATGCGTCGTTCGCCGGGATTTCTGGCGCGACGGGCAATCAATATCTCCGTCAACGCCACTAAGCCGAGACAGTAGGCAATCCACAAAACAAAAGGCAGCACGAACACGGATAACTTCACGAACATCGGCGCGTAAGAACCGATCCAGATGCGCGGCACACCCAGCAAAAGAAAAACGCAGGGAATGTAGGAGAGATAAACGCGCACTCGCTCGCTCTTTGTCAGCTCTCGCGATCTAGCGTTGGCCCACAGGTGCAGGTGAACGTGTAGCAGGAGTGAATACGTAAAGGTAATGCTAATGACAGCTATCGAATCAGCAAAGCGAAGCAGCGTGGTCCAGGCGCCGGCGCTGAGGCCCAGCATGGTGTGCACGGTGACAACCAGGTTGCTGGCGTGCCAGCCCCCCATGCAAAGAGCAAGCGCCAACAGCAATCTCTGCATTGCACCCAGGTCGGCGCGCCGCTTGATGAGCATGCTGGCCATCCACAATGGCAGCACTGCTCCCAGGCTATAGCCGACAAGTTGCAGAACTTCGAGAATGGACATGTTTCGGTGTTAACGATTCAAACAGGGATACGGGACGGAATAAGAAATAGATTTTCCATATATCAATTTGTCATTGAACTGCTTATCCAAACTCCCACTGAATGAAGAATCCTCGCTTGAGGTATCAATGAAAAATGAGAAATGGTGGATTCAAGTTTAAAGTGCAACCCGATGCAGGGCACTG
>JBDUCF010000374.1:0-3251 GCA_040003545.1 Pyrinomonadaceae bacterium
AGGGTTGAAGCAACCCTGGGCTTTGAGACGTAACCGCTTCGCGGTACCAGTACCCTGGATCGGGTTGCACTTCAAACTTGAATCCACCAATGAAAAATGACAAATGGTAGATCGTCCGGCTCTCAAGTCATGGTGCTTAGATCTTCTTTTAGCAGCGCCTGATTGATAGCGAACGCAGCCTCGGCACCCTCAGCGGCGGCTACGATTGCCAGTTGCACAGATCTGGAAGCGTCGCCGGCCACATAGAGTCCCGGAACATTAGTCGTCTCAAATTCTCCGGTGCTGACCGCGCCGCGCTCCGTAAACTCGCATCCCAGCTTCTGAGCTAAGTTGCAATGCTGGTGCTGCCCTGTGTTGAAGAACAGGGCGCGCCGCTCCAGTGTCTCGCCATTGTCGAAGACAATGCGCTCAAGCTGGCCGTCATTTCCTTCCAACCGGGAAATACGTTCCTCGCGCACCGGGATGTTAAGCCGCGCAAGCTCGTGGAAGTCTTCGCTTGATATTTCCGCCGGGCCGTCAGTGCAAAGCACGAGATCCTTGCTCCATCCGGTTAGTTCCAAAGCCAGTCCGGCGCCACTGTCTTTGCGGCCATAGATTGCGATAGGTTGATCGCGCGTCTCCCAGCCGTCGCAATAAGGACAATGAAACACGCTGCGTCCGTAGAGGGGGAGCAACCCTTCAATATCCGGAAGGTGATCAACTACCCCGGTCGCCAGCAGCAGCTTTCGCGAGAAAACTTTTGCGCCGCCCTTGATAGTTATTTCGAAACTGCCGGGGGCTTTCCCCGGATTACCGTCTTCACCCGGGAGACAGCGCGCCTCCGTGACTTCGGCTTCCATGAGTTCCACAGTTGTGTAGGGGCGTAACTGTTCGCGGCCAATCCGCAACAGCTCGGCCGGCTCAATGCCGTCGCGAGTAAGGTAACCATGCAGGGCCCGCGACGCCGCGTTGCGCGGATGGCCGGCATCGCAAACCAGCACGCTACGACGGCAGCGTCCCAGGATAAGAGCGGCGCTGAGACCGGCTGGTCCGGCGCCAACAATGACGACATCAGGATTTGAGTTCATAGAGTTCTGCTACCAGAAACCAAAGCGCCAAAGGCGCGAAATGCAAAAGCCTGGGCCAACGGCCCAGGTATCAGACGTAACTGTCAGAACCGCCTGCGGTAGCGGGCGGTTGATCTATTCGGTCCGGCTTGCTTGATAGTGCAGGTTCAACCGCCCGCTACCGCAGGCGGTTCTGACTATTCCTGGGGCGGCGCCCCAGGCTTTTTCATTTCGGGCCTTGGCCCTCGTCTCTGATCTTTATCTCCACGTGCTTGAGGAGATCCAAGCGGCATCAGTACCAATTCCCCGATGCAAGAAATCCGGCAAAAGCCAGTTTCGATGCAACAGGGGAAAGTCGCAGAGATGAAACTTGCGATGTAGTATACTGCCGTTCGTTTGCGAAATAGTCTATTGCACTGAAACGCCTGTTCACTGGATTCAATATGCGCGTCCTGGGAATTGATCCTGGCAGCGAAACGACTGGGTGGGGTGTTGTCGAAGGCGATGGCAGGAAATACCACGTCGTCGAATACGGCATCCTGAAAGCGCTACCGCGGGCAACTTTTGCTTCCCGGCTATTGAAAATCAGCGATGGCATTACGGCACTGATCGATCGCCTGAAGCCGGATGCCTGTGCCCTTGAAGACGGCTTCTACGCCACAAATGTCAAGGTCACGATGAAGCTGGGCCAGGTGCGTGGGGTAGCGCTGTTGGCGGCGGAACGGGCGGCCCTCGAGATTCATGAGTACTCTCCTCGCACAGTCAAACAAACCGTAGTTGGCTACGGCAATGCCGAAAAGCATCAGGTCCAGGAAATGGTTCGGGTGCTACTCTCGCTGGTTGACGTTCCCGAACCACATGACGCGGCGGACGCTCTGGCTGTCGCGATCTGCCATTTCCATCACGCCGGTATCGCGCAACGGATCTCGGCGGCAGACGTTCGCATAAAACTCAGTTCTTCGTCTGCGCCTGTAACCCGCCGTCGCGCGATTCGCTAAGAGTCAGAACCGCCTGCGGTAGCGGGCGGTTGATCTATCGTCCGACTTGCTTGATAGCGCTGGTTCAACCGCCCGCTACCGCAGGCGGTTCTGACTCATGTGGAACGATACGGACCTTCCGCTGGCGTTTTTGATTACGTTTCGCTCGTACGGAACGTGGCTGCACGGCGACGATCGGGGATCGGTCAATCGTTTTCGCAATCAATACAACTCTCGTCGTTTACCACCGGAGAAGAAGTGGATGCAAACAAATACGCAGCGACTTAGGCGCGAAATAGTAATTCTAACCGCCGCGCAGCGCGCTTGCGTTGAAGAAGCCGTCCACGAGACGTGTGAAATCAGGCAATGGCATTTGCACGCAATGAACGCGCGGACCAATCACGTTCATACGGTCGTGGCCATCGGAGCGAAGAAACCGGATGTTCCGCTCAATGCTTTCAAGGCAAACGCGACGCGGAAAATGCGTGAAGACGGCTGCTGGCAGAGCGAATTGAGCCCCTGGGCGGACAAAGGTAGCAAGCGATATTTGTGGAACGAGCTCACTTGGCACGAGCGATTGACTACGTCCTTTACGGGCAGGGCGATGAACTACCTGACTTTGATGATTGAGCCTTGCTAACCCAAGTCAGAACCACCTGCGGTAGCAGGTGGTTGATCTATCGTCCGACTTGCTTGATAGCGCTGGTTCAACCGCCCGCTACCGCAGGCGGTTCTGACAGGCTCGGTCGTTCCACCGTCGGCGCGCTTTCCCATCCCGGCACTCGAATGCAAGCAACGGTATGGCCCGGCGTTACTTCGCGCAAATCCGGATCGATTTGGGCGCACTCGGCAATCGCTATCGGGCAGCGGGTGCGAAACCGGCAGCCGGAAGGTGGGTTAATGGGCGTGGGCACGTCGCCTTGCAGAATGATGCGCTTGCGTTTCTGTTTCGGGTCAGGAATGGGAATCGCCGACAAAAGTGCCTGCGTGTAAGGATGCAGCGGATGCTCATAAAGCTCGGCTGCCGGAGCGACCTCGACGATTCGTCCCAGGTACATGACCGCAACGCGAGTCGAGATGTGTTCCACCACCGCCAGCCCATGCGAGATGAAAAGGTAAGTGAGGCCAAACTCCTTCTGCAGATCCTGGAGCAGGTTCACAACCTGGGCCTGCACCGACACGTCCAGGGCCGAAACCGGCTCGTCCGCAACGATCAGCTTTGGTTCCA
>JBDUCF010000375.1:0-3249 GCA_040003545.1 Pyrinomonadaceae bacterium
GTGCTTGACCTTGCTTTCCTGAAACCCAGGACTTCGGGCATTGGCTACCTGCTGGTGCTGACAGGAATTCCCGTGTACTTCATCTGGCGACGGCAGGCGGTAAAGACCTCGTGAGTTCACCCGCCATTAAAAATGACAGTTGTTTTTCTCTTAACTTCCACGGCGCTTTGCACAAAAAGTAGCGTCCCTGAGTCCGCGTCAGCGGACGATTGAGAATAGCCCAGCGATTCATCGCTGGGATCGGCAGGAGTCCGAGATGGAAGTCCGTGAAGCGGACGGCTGAAGGGTAGAGAATCTGGCCGTTAACATTTCAGCCGTCCGCTTCACGGACTACAATCCTTCGGCTCTTTATCCCCAGCAGTGAACTGCTGGGCTACTATCATTCGTCCGCTTTGCGGACTGTTAACTACTATTTGTGCAAAGCCCTTCCACAGCCTGAGGCTCCTTCCCACGAGGGCAATAAATAAAAGTCATGACTCGGCTAAAAATGAGGGCTATCGGTCATTCTCTTCCGGGTTGTCCGTCTGGTCTGGGTTGACCATAGGGCTGAGGAGCTGGCCCAGGCCCCGATCCCGGACCTCCAGGTCCAGGCATGTGCCTCATCGCGCGAAGCCTGGTCTGCTGCTCCGGAGTCAGGTTGTTCTTGAGGCGAACAGCCATTCCGATGTGCAGGTGTTTGATTTCACGCTCAGTATCGAGCACTTTGTCGAGCTGGGCCAGCGCTTGCTGTTCGTTGACCGAACTGCTTTTCATGATTTCGGACAGCGCTTCCACTGCGTCCTGCAACTGCCACTGCAGTTCGTTGAAGCGGGTGGTGGTTTTCTGAATTTCGCCGCGCATGAACATCTTTTGTTCATTCGTTAGTCCGATCTCCCTCTGGTGCTGCATGATCATTTCCGGCGGAAATATCGCTTCGCCTAGAGGGTCACCGGGAGGCTGCGGGGGCTGCGGCTGTTGGCCCGCCACCAGAACCACGCCCAGGAGAAATGCAGCGACTATCATTCCGACTAGCAATACAGTTATTTTCTTCATTCGATCCTCCTTTTAATTAGAGCGACCTGGTAGAAATGATTTCAACTCATCGACGGTTTCGTTTAGTTGCGGCAGCGACTTAAGCACGTCGTCACCGGGCGAGCGAAGCAGGGCGATGGTCGGCGATTGCCAACCGGAGATCGCGGCAGCATGACGAATCTCGGCTCGCCTGCCTGCAAGCATCGCGGCTTGACGACGCGCTGCGATTCTTAATGCGCCAGGTCTGGCGCTGCGGTAATTGTGCTGTTGCCCGGCTGACAACTCTTTAGGCTGCGGCTGGTTTGCGGCTTGGCTTGGCAGGCCCATCGTTTCTGCCGGCGCATTCGCGACATGGCGAATTGCCGGAGTCCGCGGCGGGCGCGCTGACCACAACCAGAGCGAAAAGATAGCCACAACCAGAACAGCCGCGGCTGTGGTCACGGCAAGTGAAAAAGTAAATGAATGCCGCCGCTTGGCGGTTCTTGACTGCGCCGGATTGCACATCGCGGCAAATCCTGGCGTGCTGAGCTCGTCAGCGAGCTTCAGCTCCCTAAACAGCGCCTGGATTCTCTGTTCGTTTCCAGTTAACTCCATAGTCACTCTCCGTTTCTCCTAAATATTTGCGCAGACGCGTCTTGCCCCGCTCGTAGTGCTGGCGCGCACTGCCAATCGAAACGCCCATCACTTCGCCTGCTTCGCGCAAAGTAAGATCTTCGTAAAAAACAAGATGCATCACTTGCCTCTGGCGCCCGGGTAATCTTTCCAGCGCGCGCTGAAACCGCAGCCGCGTTTCGGATCTTTCCAGAGCATTTACGGGCTCGTCCGCGGCGGAACCCGTTTCCCTTGCTTCTGCGGGACTGACTGCGAATCTCAGCTTGCGCAGTAAACTCTTTCGATGCTCGCCCGCCGCCGTTTTGCGAATAACCGCGAACAGCCACGTCCTAAAGGTCGCCTCGCCACCGAATCGCGCTTTGCCTTCAAGGATCTTCAAATAGACCGTCTGCAAAACTTCCTCCGCTGCCAAACGGTCGCGGCGACAACAACTCAACGCCCAGCCAAAACTGGCAGTGTGGTGTTTCTCCAACTCATCTTTAAGCTCCGCGATGTCCATCGGGTCTATGTTCACGGACTCGGCTCACGGACTTGCTCCGTATTCAAGTATTAGTCGTTTGGGCCAGCGAATTATATGACCGGGCTTTCGCATTTGTTTGCAGCCGGTGTTTGCGGCCGGGCTAACTTTGGCGAACAGCGCGCCGCACGGCCCGGAGCATTAGGCGGCGAATTAGTCCGCTGAACGGCCGCACGAAAAGCCAGTAAGCGCGAAACTTCCTCCGGCTTGAACTATCGCCACAAATTATCCGTGTTTCTGTCGAAAGGATGGTGCGCCCCTCGCCCCGGTCTTCAACCACGAAGTTCCAAACGGCGCATGCGACACCCGAAGGCACCGTCCCTCGAAAGTTTTCTTCGTTGAAAGGCAATACGTTACCCACCGGCCGCCAGAATGGTCCGGTGACCCCCAGCACAATCTCGCGATTAGGCGCCTCGGCGAGAATCCCGAATCCGGCGCCGATAATAGTTTGAAGAGTAATCCGCCGGTTGGCCTGTGCCTGCCGAGGGTGCAGCAGGAATTTTGGAAGGGAACGTAAAATCAAAAGACCTTTGACGATCCATGAGGCGCCAAAGTCAGTGGTCCAAAGAGCCTGGTAAACAGCCTCTCGATTGGCAGCGATCTCAATGCTGTGTTTCTCGGCGGCATCCGGAACCGGCACGAAAGAATCGATCAGCATCAGCGCTTCCTGCTAGTGATTAGGCGCCGCGGATTAGCGCGAATAAAACGGACGACAAACCTGAAGCAGTAGAATTCCTAATCCGTGTAAATCCGCGTCCATCTGTGGCTCGCTTGCTCGTTAGTGACCTTCACTTTACCCATTCGTCGGCTATCTCGGTTTCAACTTTGACCGGCACCATCCTGAGATACTCTTCTCCGGCCGCGCACATCGCGTGTTCCACGCGGCGCGCCACTTCATCGGCGTCGGCAGCATCCGCCTCGACTACGATCTCGTCGTGAATAATGTTCACGATCTGGCCGGAAGTTTCTTTTAACTCCTCCCGCAGCAGTCGCAAGGCGCGTTTGAGTATGTCCGCGCTGGTGCCCTGAATCGGAGTGTTCTTGCCGTTTCGCCTGGTCATGGAAATCTGTTGCCGGTCCTGTTCGTCGTAGCGAAAACGCACCAGCCG
>JBDUCF010000065.1:0-10945 GCA_040003545.1 Pyrinomonadaceae bacterium
AATGCACTGTGATCTTGCACGCAAACTAACAGTTTGCGTTACGCGCTATGCCCGATAAACTGCAATTAGAAGTGGTAACCCCTCAGCGCCGCGTCGTGGCCGAGAGTGTTGACGCTGTCACCGTTCCCGGCCTCGGCGGCGAGCTGGGAATTCTGCCGGGCCACACGCCGCTAATCTCGCAATTGCAGACTGGCGTGCTCTCGTTTTCACAAGGTGGCGCAGCGCATCAACTACACGTATCAGGCGGTTTTGTAGAAGTGAAGGATGATCACGTTTCCGTGCTGGCCGAAGTTGCCGAGCGTCCGGAAGAGATCGACGCCGCGCGCGCGCGTTTGCAACGCGAGCGAGTGGAAAAGCAACTGAATGCCTGGTCAGGAACTGAAGAAGACTTTGAAAAGACCCGCGCCAAACTAGAGCGCTCAATGGTGCGCCTGCAACTCGCCTCCAATCGCTAAGAACTGCTGCCCCTGGCCCGCTCTGGCTTTGTCCTTAACAATAAAAATCAGATTAGTCGCTTGTGCCTTTTGAGATTGCGTCGCACATCTCTCGGACGGCGCGTCCCAATCCGACGAACACCGAACGCGCGATGATGTTGTGCCCGATATTGAATTCGGTGATCTCGCCAATCGCCGCAACCGCGCCGATGTTGCGGTACGTCAGTCCGTGCCCGGCAGCGACGTGCAGCCCGTATTGCGCGGCCAGCACCGCAGCTTCGCGCAGCCGGCGCAACTCCTGATTAGCATGTAGAGCGCCTTCGCCATGAATGCCGCGTGGCCCCAGCGTCCCTTCGGCATAGACCGAGGTGCATAGTTCAATCTGCTGCGCGTTGACTTCGCGGGCGGTTTCAATTTGGGCCGGGTCAGGATCGATGAAGAGACTGGCAATAATGCCGCCTTCGCGGAGACGACTGACAGCCGCACGGATAATAGCGATGTTCTCCCGCACGTTCAGGCCTCCCTCAGTAGTGATCTCTCTGGGGCCTTCCGCCACCAGCGTGACTGTGTCTGGTCGGATCTCCAGCGCCAGTTTCAACATCTCCTCCGTGGCGGCCATCTCTAAATTCAAATAGGTGGTCACGGTTTGCCGCAGTGCGCGCAGGTCAGCGTCCTGGATGTGCCGGCGGTCGCCTCGCAAGTGGATGGTGATACCGTCGGCGCCTGAATGCTCGCACAGCATCGCGGCGGCGACCACGCTGGGCTCTGGCGCGCGGCGGGCCTGTCGAACAGTAGCGACATGATCAATGTTGACGTTTAATCGCGCGGTCATATTTACTTCTCCTCCGTAAGATAGCGACCCGGGGTAAAAGAATCGCCGGCAGCAAGGCCCCTGGTCGCGCGGATCGCTGCATCATATTGCCCATTCCGGGCACGCTCGCGAATGCTGAGGACCTGACTAATCATTCTGAAGCTATCATTTACCAGTTCAATCTTGCTGCCCGCGTCATGATCCCAGCGCACTGGAATCTCCTGCAGACGTAATCCGGCAAGGCGGGCGACATAGAGCAGCTCCACATCAAAGGCGAAGCGATCAACTCGGGCTGCTTCAATGATGGGGCGACAGACCTCCATGCGAAAGGCCTTGAAGCCGCATTGCGTGTCCCAGAAGGGCAGAGCGGTCGCCGCTCGAACGATTAGATTAAAAACGCGCCCGCCCTGTTCACGTTGCCATGGTTGATGTACGCCAATCAAGCTGCGATCCAGCGCTCGTGATCCAAATGTCAGATCGCATTCCCCCCGCTCGATGGGACCAACCAATTTCGGCGCTTCCGTGATCGGCGTTGAAAGATCGGCATCCGAAAACAGCGCGATGCCGGCGCGGGAGGCCAGCAAGCCAGATCGAACCGCATGCCCTTTGCCCCGATTCGGATCAATACGTATTACGCTGGCTTCGATGCTGCCCGCGTCCGCCAGACTGCGCCGGGCAACCAGGCCGGTATCGTCGTTCGACCCGTCGTCAACGATTATCAATTCGGCGTCTGGCTGGTGCTTGTTCAAATACTCCAACACCGTATGAATCGTTCCGCCTAGTCGCGCCGCTTCGTTATAAGCCGGGATCACGATTGATAGTTTTGGCGCCATTGATTGGGGACGTTCGGGCCTTCAGTTGGTCTTCCGATTTGGTGTTTCATGAGCTGCTGATGCGATTACCGTAGGGCATTCCACGCCATTCGACGAGTCAGGAATATAGCATAGCCCTTTTTGTCTGCCCGCTGCTTTCGGCAGCGCCTCACTGCCTGTGTTATATTTGCCTCAGGCGAAATCAGTGGAGCGCCGCTTCCCCAGCGCAAACGTAAGATGAACAAACGATTTGGAGCGATTGCTGTTTCCCTCATTCTTGCTGCCGGCCTCCTTGGTGGTATGCAGGGCTGGGCCAAACGAGCCAGGCGCGTCTCGTCCGCGCCGGGCGCGACGGCAACTGCCAGCACCGCGGACAATATTGAGACCGATTACAGCGAAGCTGTAACTACCGTTTCCAATAACTACGCCGGTGAGATCGATTATGAGAAGGCCACCCAGGCAGCGATCCAGGGAATGCTGTTTACCCTCGATCCGCACTCGGTATATTTTCCCTATTCGGAATTCAGGAAACTCAAGGAAGACCAGGACTCTCGTTTCTACGGAATCGGCGTCACTATTCTTCAGCATCGCGATGGCGTATACGTCCAGTCAACGGTCGAGGGCACGCCTGCTGCACGTGCGGGGCTGAGGTACGGCGATCGGATAGTTGAGGTGGATGGAAAAGATGCCCGCGAATGGTCCAGCGAGCAGGTTTCCAAGAATGTGCGCGGCGCCCGCGGCGAACCTGTTCGTATCAAGGTGGAAAGGGTTGGCTCGGAAGCCGGTCAGTACTTCACCATAGTGCGCGACTCGGTGCCGCTGCCATCGATTCGCAACGAGTTTATGATCCGGCCCGGCACCGGATACATTGGTCTGACCGGGGGCTTCAATCACACGACGGATGACGAGTTGCGCGAATCGCTTGCGAATCTAAAGGCCCAGGGCATGCACCAGTTGATACTGGACCTGCGAAATAATCCTGGCGGGCTGTTGGACCAGGCCATCGATGTCAGCAGCGAGTTTTTGCCGCGCGACCAGGTCGTAGTCTCCGTCAAAGGCCGATCCGAGTATAGCCAGCCGATTGTTTACAGATCCAAGGGCAGTGAACCTGAAGATGTCCCGCTAGTGGTTTTGATAAATCGCAATACCGCTTCCGCATCCGAAATTGTAGCCGGCGCCATCCAGGATCACGGCCGGGGATTGATTGTCGGTGAAACCAGCTTTGGGAAAGGGCTGGTACAAAAAGTCTTTCAACTTCCCTTCAACACCGGATTGACCCTGACAACGGCCAGGTATTACACGCCGTACGGCCGATCGCTTCAGCGCGATTACTCCAACGGCTCGCTTTACGACTACTACGTTCGTCATGATCCTGAGCCGGCGCCTCAGCAACGCAGCAGCACGCAGCCAACTCAACCGGCGAGCTCGGCTACTCCGCCTCCACGGGCGCCGACGGGTCCGGCCTTTCGCACCGCTGCTGGTCGCGTCTTCTACGGTGGTGGCGGCATCACTCCGGACATCGACATCAAGCCCGTGCCCACCACACCAGGGCGCAGCCGGATCGTTGAGGCGGCATTCTATTTTACTCGGGAGCTGGCAGCCGGTATCGTGCCAGGTCTGGAAACTTATCGCGTGGAAAAGAACGAATTTGGACGAAGCCCGCGGGCTACAGACTTTCCGATCAACGATCGGGTGCTTGAGGCCTTTCGTAACTTCGTCAAGAGAGATCCGACTACCGGATTGCAATCGGCCGAGATTGAGGCCGAACTCGACTTTGTAAAACTGCGTCTACGTGAAGAGATACTTAGCGCCGCATTCTCTGCTGATGCCGGCTCGCGCGTGCTGCTGGAAAGTGACCCGCAAACATTGCGAGCGCTTGAAGCCTTACCCGATGCCAAACGTCTCGCCGAAAGCGTTCGCAACGGCGAGTCGCACAGCTAAGGTAAGTTTGGCATCATAAACATCAAAATCGAACCGACCTAACCAGGAGCATCACTGCCATGAAGCGCAGGAAGTTCTTGCGACAGACTATCGCCGGAGGCGCGGCCATTATTGTCGCCACTTCAGATTCAAGGGCCACCGGCAAATCATCGGGATCGCCAGGGGCCAAATCTGTAATCCACGCTGCCTCTTCTTCGCCCAAAGCCTTTGACCTCGAAGAAGCGACGATTGCCGAGTTGCAAGCCGGCATGAACTCCGGCCGCTTGACCGCACACTCGCTTACTGAAAAATACCTGAACCGCATCGACGAGATTGATAAGCACGGTCCGGCGATCAATTCAGTCATAGAAGTAAACCCGGACGCGATTGAGATCGCCAAGGCCCTCGATAAGGAACGCACAGCCAAAGGCACGCGTGGGCCCCTGCACGGCATACCGGTTCTTATTAAGGACAACATAGATACCGCCGACCGTATGATGACAACCGCCGGCTCGCTCGCGCTGGTGGGTTCGCGCCCTGCTCAGGATGCCTTCGTCGCGAAACGGCTGCGTGAAGCCGGGGCGGTAATACTAGGCAAGACAAATCTGAGCGAATGGGCCAACTTTCGATCCAGCCATTCCAGCAGCGGCTGGAGCGGCCGCGGCGGACAAACGCGAAACCCTTACGCGCTCGATCGAAATCCCTGCGGCTCCAGTTCGGGTTCCGGCGCGGCCACTGCCGCCAATCTTTGCGCGATTGCAGTCGGCACTGAAACGGATGGTTCAGTAGTATGTCCTTCATCGGCAAACTCGCTGGTGGGCATCAAGCCGACGCTGGGGCTGGTCAGCCGCGCGGGAATTATTCCGATCGCCCATAGCCAGGACACCGCGGGGCCGATGGCCCGCACGGTGACCGACGCAGCCATGCTGTTAAGCGCGATCTCCGGATTCGACCCTCGCGATCCGATTACAAAGAATAGCCTCCGTTCGGATTACACCAGATTGCTGGACGCTAATGGTCTGCGCGGCGCGCGCATCGGAGTGGCGCGGAAATCTTTTGGCTTTAGCGATGCGGTTGACAAGTTAATGAGTGATGCCATCGACGTGATGAAACGGCTGGGCGCAATCATGATCGACCCGGCAAATATTCCCACCGCGGGAAAATTTGACGACTCGGAACTTGAGGTCCTCTTATTCGAGTTCAAGGCCGACCTTAACAAGTATCTTGCTGCTCTTGGATCGCGGGCCCCGGTTCATTCCCTGAAAGAGATCATCGACTTCAATGAACGTAATCGTGATCGCGAGATGCCTTACTTTGGTCAGGACCTTTTCATCAAAGCTGAAGCCAAAGGGCCCCTTACCGACAAGCGTTATCTCGCGGCCCTGGCGAAGAACCATCGCTTGTCTCGAACAGAAGGAATCGATTTGGTCATGGCTAAAGAGCGCCTTGACGCGATGATCGCGCCTACCGGTGGTCCTCCCTGGACTACCGACTGGGCTAACGGCGATCACTTTACTGGCGGCTACTCCACCGCCTCTGCGGTTGCCGGTTATCCGCATATCACGGTTCCGGCCGGATTCGTGTTTCAGTTGCCCGTCGGCATTTCGTTCTTTGGCCGCGCCAACAGCGAGCTGGTTTTGATCAAGTTCGCATATGCTTTTGAACAGGCCACCAAAGCCCGCCGGCCACCACAATTCGCGGCGACGATGCAATAGTCCGACCAGCGCGTCAGTGCAGTAGCCCGGCCGTTAGCGAGGCGTGGTCCGGAGAAGATTAAGAAACGCCGTCCCTGGCGGTCCGGCTACTACACCGATCTGTCCAGCAAGCGAAACAAATCACCGTTTCGCGCGTAACATCAGCTCTACACAATTCATTTCTATGCGGATCTGAGATCCGTAGTCTTGCGAAAACCAATGAAAGGAATCTTTCCGTGAAAACAAGGTCTCGTGCCACGATCGAGTTCGCATTGCTGTCTGCCGTTTTCTGCATCCTGGCAATTATCGCAGTCGCAGTTCATGCGCAGAATCCAACGCCTTCGCAGAGCCCAACGACAACAGCCAGTCCCACACCCACTCCCACTCCCACTCCGACTCCCAGCCCTACTCCTACGCCGGTGAATTGGTCGGAAGACCCAACGTTACGGCGCTTTGTCTGGCGGGGCATTGGTCCCGCCAGCATGGGTGGGCGTATTGATGACATCGCGGTTGTCGAAAATAATCCGTACATTATCTATGTCGGCTTCGCTACCGGTGGTGTTTGGAAATCGACGAACAACGGTACAACCTTTCAACCGATCTTTGACACTCATTCGACCGCCTCGATTGGCGACATTGCGGTGGCGGCGTCAGATCCAAACATAGTTTGGGTGGGAACTGGTGAACCCAATAATCGGCAAAGCGCGAGCTTCGGCGATGGCATCTACAAATCGACGGACGCGGGCAAGACTTTTACCAAAATGGGTCTCGAGGATTCGCAGACCATAGCGCGCATTGTGATCGATCCGAAAGATGCGAACACAGTCTATGTGGCCGTGCTGGGTCACTTGTTTGGCCCGAACAAAGAGCGCGGAGTTTATAAGACTAGCGATGGTGGAAAGACGTGGGGCAATGTCCACTTCATCAACGAAGACACCGGCATCACTGACCTGGTGATGGACGCTTCAGACTCGAAGACTCTTTACGCCGCGTCATACCAGCGTCGCAGAACATCGTGGGGATTCAATGGTGGCGGCCCGGGATCGGCAATCTGGAAAACAACCGACGCCGGAAAGACCTGGAAAAAGTTGGAAGGAAATGGATTGCCGGTCGGCGTGCTTGGCCGCATCGGGCTCGATGTTTCGCGCTCAAATCCCAACATCGTTTATGCCCAGATGGAAGTAGGCGCCAGCCAGGGCACCGGCGGCGAAGAGCCGGTAATCGGCGGACAGCCCACGCCGAGTCCATCGCCCTCGCCATCAGCATCGCCGGCCGCCTCGGCTAGTCCGGCTGCTTCGCCGACACCAACTCCGCCTGATCCGAAGAAACCAGGCGTGTGGCGTTCGGATGATAAAGGCAAGACCTGGCGCGTCGTCAGCAATGAAAACAATCGCCCGATGTACTACAGCCAGATTCGCGTCGATCCGAAGAACGCGGAAACCGTGGTCGTCGGGGGATTGAACTTCAGCATATCCACTAACGGCGGCACGACTTTTAAGTCCCTGCAGCCCGCGATTCCCCACAGCGACCATCATGCCATTTGGATCGATCCTAACAATGGCAACCACATTATGATCGGCAATGACGGTGGTCTCGACGTCACCTACGATCAGGGCGCAACCTGGGAATATGTGAATACGATTCCGGCAGCCCAGTTCTACGCAGTCGCTGCCGACATGCGTAAACCGTACTATGTTTACGGCGGTTTGCAGGACAACGGATCATGGGGCGCGCCCAGTCAGACGCGTAATCAGGGAGGCATCACTAATGCCGACTGGTTCCGCACCGGCGGTGGCGACGGCTTCTACGCGCAGGCTGACCCGACCGATTACACTATCGTCTATTCGGAATCACAGAATGGAGCCATGACTCGGCTCGACTTGCGGACCGGTCGCAGCGTCAGCATTCGTCCGCGCGGTACTCCGCGCCCGCGTGGGGGTGGCGGACGAGGTCAGGGCGCAGGCGGAGGAGCAGCTGCGCCTGCGGCTGGTCCCAGCCCAAGTCCCGGCGCAATTCCAGCGCCTTCTCCCGCAGCGTCGCCAACTCCAGCCACTGAGGATCCGCTCGCTGCCCTTGCCGCAGTCGCGGCCGCGCAGGGCTTTGGCGGCTTTGGTGGCCTCGGCAATGGCCCTTCCAATGTGGTGCCTGCGCCGCCGCCGGGTGAGACTTATCGCTTTTACTGGAACACGCCGCTGATCATGTCCCCGCATAACCCACGCATTCTTTACGTGGGTGCCGACCGGCTCTTCAAGTCGCTCGACCGCGGTGACACCTGGACCGCGACACCCGATCTGACAAAGCACATCGACCGGAACACGCTCTCGATCATGGGAGTGGCAGGGAAAGAGCCGATGGCGTCGAAGAACGACGGCTACACCAGCTTCGGCTATATCGTGACCGTGGCGGAATCACCAAAGCTGCCCGGTGTTCTCTGGATTGGCACCGATGACGGTAACGTTCAGGTCAGCCGTGACGGTGGGGCAACCTGGACGAATGTCTCGAAGAATGTGCCGGGCATCGGCGAGATGTACCACATTTCGCGGGTTGAGCCGTCACACTTTGACGCGGCCACATGTTATCTGGCCGTTGACGGACATCGCTTTGACGATTTGAAGCCATACGTTTTTGTGACCCGAGACTATGGCGCCACCTGGGCGGCGATTGCCAATAACCTGCCCGGTATCGGCAACGTTAATGTGATACGCGAAGATCCAAAGAACAAGGACCTGTTATACGTCGGCACTGAGTTTGGTCTCTGGGTGTCCTTGAATGGGGGCGGCGAGTGGAAGCGATTCATGTCGGGTCTGCCGACAATTCGTGTCGACGACGTCCTCATTCACCCTCGTGACAACGACATCATCCTGGGCACACACGGTCGCGGTATTTACATCCTGGACGACGCCACGCCTTTGCAGCAACTGTCCTCCAGCAAAGCATTGGACAAAGACGTGGCATTGTTCGACATTCGCACGGCCACTCAGTGGTTGAACGACGCGCGCCTGAGTCGCGCCGCCACGGGCGCAAAAACTTTCCGCGGATCGAATCCTCCTGCGGGCACGGCCATCAGCTATTACCTGAAGTCCGCGCCGTCGGGTGATGTGAAGATCACAATCTCCGATTACACGGGCAAGATAGTGCGTCACATCACCGGCACCCGGGAACCTGGAATCAACCGGGTGCAGTGGAACTTGCGCGGCGATCCACCTCCGCGCCCGGCAAACCTTCCTGGCGGTTTCGGTGGTGGCGGTGGTGGCGGTGGCGGCGGCGGTGGTGGCGGCGGTGGAGGTGGCGGCGGTTTTGGCGGCCTCTTCAACATAGGACTGCCGCTTGAACCCGGAGTTTATCTTGTGAAGCTTTCGGTCGACGGCAAGGATTACACCACGAAGGTTGTGGTTGAAGCCGATACGCCGCTGAATCCGTAGGCTGGGATTAACGACTCAACTTAACCCGCTTGCAGTGGGGAAGGGGGCATGCCCCCGCTTCCTTATCAATGCATAGATCTGAACTCTCGGAGTATGAACTCGCCGTCGCAACTGCGGGGGCATGCCCCCTTCCCGACTGCGGTGTTCAACGGTAGTGGTAGCGATTGCAAAAGTTCTTCATTGACTTGACGGCAGTTTTCTCTTAAAAACAAAGCGCTCGAATTTTCCAGAGAACCTGATCGTACCGGACTCGTGTTGCTATGCCTGCTCTTGCTCAACTTCTTGAAAAACCCATCCCCGAACTAAAAGAACGATTTGTCGATCGCTGTCGCCCCGTGCCTCGCGGACTGGTTGAAGCACTCGAATCCGATCCGCGGCACGGCGCGCAAAGGCTGGCGAAACAGATTCGCGAGCGATGGCACAAGAACCGCGCCGAAGGACAGCGCCTGCACAATCTTTTGCGTTTTGAGCTGGAGCTTTGGGGCCAGGGAATGAATCTAATCGCCGGTGTTGATGAAGCCGGCATGGCGCCGCTGGCCGGCCCGGTCGTGGCCGGCGCCGTAGTTCTGCCTCAGAATTACAAGTTGCGCCATTTAAATGACTCCAAGAAAATTCTGGACGAAGCCATGCGGGACGAATTGGCATGTCAGATCAAACAGGATGCAGTCGCCTGGGGCGTCGGCGTTGCGGAAGTAGAGGAGATCGACAAGCTCAACATTTATCACGCCGGCTTGCTGGCCATGCAACGCGCGGTAAACGCGCTCGGACTATTGCCTGATTTTGTCCTGGTTGATGCGCGCCGAATTCCGCACTGCCTGGCGCCGCAGCGCGGCATCATCCATGGCGATATGCTTTCTGCAAGTATCGCCGCGGCCTCGATCATCGCTAAGACAACTCGCGACGCGCACATGCATGAAATGGATCTCCTTTATGCGGGCTATAACTTTGCGTCGCACAAAGGCTATCCAACGCCGGAGCATTGCCGCCTGCTAAAGGAGCTGGGCGCTTTGCCAATTCATCGCCGCAGCTTTGCCCGCGTGCGCGAAGTCCTGGGGCTTGATCCGATTCAGGTCGGGCTTTTTGAAGAAAGTGCTGAGGCCGCGGTTGCCATTTAAGTAGCTGGTGAGAAACTTCAAGTAAGTCAATAGCAGTTTCGCGCAAAGGCGCGAAGGTTGGAACCAGGGCGCAAAGTAGAACAGGCATTCTCGCCTGTCTAACTTGCTATTCGATTCGAACCAAGGGGAAGTATTAATGGCTTCATTAGCGGACTACAAGAAGAAGCGGCACTTCAAGAAAACGCCCGAACCGGGTCCGGACAAAAAGACTTCAGATACTGGCCGGCTCTTCGTTATTCAGAAACATCGGGCCAGCCATCTTCATTACGACTTTCGTCTCGAAACAGGTGGCGTGCTGAAGTCATGGGCAGTTCCCAAAGGCCCGTCTCTTGATCCGTCCGTCAAGCGGCTGGCCATGGCTGTTGAAGATCATCCGGTTGACTACGCTGACTTCGAGGGGGTGATTCCCGAAGGCGAGTATGGTGGCGGCACGGTCATGGTTTGGGATTATGGCGTTTACGCTCCGGAGAACACCAGGAGTGTTTCCGCCGCCGTCGCTAAAGGCGAGTTGAAGTTCGTCGTGTTGGGAAAAAAGTTAAAGGGATCCTTCGCCCTCGTGCGAACCAAAGATCGTCAGTGGCTCCTGATCAAGCATCGGGATGAATACGCCGAGGAGGGCGAGATAACGGAGTCAGCGCCTTTCTCTGTTTTCACGAAGCGTACGCTGGCAGAGATCGCCGAAGATGAAGGCGGCGATGTCAAGAAGGCGGCCACGGGAGATCCAAAGAAGCTGCCGC
>JBDUCF010000376.1:0-3240 GCA_040003545.1 Pyrinomonadaceae bacterium
CCCAGAATTAAAAGCGCGGCGGCCAACTTTTCTTGTATTGCATTTCGACTGATTTTCACTCAAACCTTACCGAGACAAGCTTCGAGACGCCCACCTCCTCCATTGTGACGCCATAGAGAGCACGGGCCATCTCCATGGTCCTCTTGTTATGTGTGATCACAATGAACTGCGTATTCGCCGACATCTCCGCTACCTTGTCAGTAAAGCGCCCCACGTTAGCTTCGTCAAGTGGAGCGTCGACCTCATCGAGCAGACAGAAGGGCGACGGTCGATAGTGAAAGATTCCCAGTACCAACGCCAGCGCAGCCATGGCTTTTTCGCCGCCCGACAGCAATAGCACATTCTGCAGTCGCTTACCCGGCGGTTGCGCGATAACGTCTATCCCGGATTCGAGCACGTCGTCGCCGTCAATTAGACTCATCTCACCCCGTCCGCCGCCGAAAAGCTCCTTGAAAAACTCGCCAAAGTTTTTGTTGATCTGTTCAAAGGCCTGCCGGAATCGTTCGCGCGAACGCCGCTTGATCTCTCGTAGCGCTTCCTCAGTGGAGGAGATGCCGTCAACAATATCCTGGTGTTGGGCCGTGAGGAATAACAATCGCTCTTCAGCCTCAGTCAGTTCTTCCAGGGCCATCATGTTTACCGCGCCAAAGCCTTCGATCCGCGAACGCAGATCTTCAACGCGGGCGTGCCCGGACGCAAGATCGAATTCCTCTTCCAAAGACTGTTCTCGCGCCAGTTCCTCCAGCGACTGATTCAATTCTGCAGCGCAATTTTCGCGGACAAAGGTAAGTCGCGCTTGCGCCTCAGCCCGCTGAACTTCAATCGCGCCTCGCGAATCTCGCATTTCGCCAGCCCGGCGGTTTAGATCGGACAATTCCGTTGAGAGCGCATCAGCTTGCTTGCGTGCCTGTTCGAGATGAGCGGTGAGAGTGGCAATCTCCAGATCTTCCCGGGCCCGCTCCTCATTAAGCGTGCCAGCCTTGCGCTCAAGTTCAGCAATCGAAAGGCGCAATTCTTCGATCCGATTTGTGGTTTCAATCACCTCAAACCTGTGTCGCTCGACCCTGGCCGCCACATCGGCATACTCACCTTCCATACGCCGCAGTTCGGTTGCCGTAGCACGTCTTCTCTCAGCGGCTGCAGCGGCGGTCGCGCGCTGTACGGCGAGCCCTTCGCTTTCCAACTCCGCCTTCCTGCGAGCCTCCGCTAGCAAGGCCGATGCTTTGATTACCATCTCGCCCGACCCGATCCGGGCTGTTTCCGCTGCTTCAGCCTCTGAAAGCGCTGCAATGCGCCGTTGCTCCACCTCGCGTCGCTCCTCTTCCACACGCGCGCAGTCTTCAGCTACGACCCGCATGTGACGTTCGGCACGTTCGATTTCGTGCCCCAGCCCCGCCGCAGTCAGTTCGTGCGTCATTAATTCGCGCTCTTCACGGCCATGGGCTTCGTTCAGGTAGACTACAGCATCTTCCAGGCCGACGAGGCTAGCGCGAGCGAGTATTGCGGCCTGGTCGGCCGAGTGCAACTCCGACCGCAAAACCTCTGAGCGGGCTTCCAGCTCGCATAGCTCTCTTTTGAAAGCCAGCAAACCGGCGCCTTCTTCAAGCGCTCGTGCATCACCGGCATTGACAAATTGTCCGCTCGCGATCCAGTCACCATTTAGCGTCACATAGACCTCTCCGGTAGCCAGAGATCGAGTCATCGCATCGTCAAAATTTGCCGCAAGCCGTGCGTTCATCTTTTGCGGCAT
Organism: Pyrinomonadaceae bacterium; assembly: GCA_040003545.1. GTDB lineage: Bacteria > Acidobacteriota > Blastocatellia > Pyrinomonadales > Pyrinomonadaceae > DASXRU01. The sequence goes on from JBDUCF010000376.1 coordinate 1,751, forward strand.
CGTCTTCTGCAGAACGGAAACCAGTTCACGTGGCGCTCCGAGTAGATCGCTGATACGTAGATCATCAAGATCTTCACTCGAATAAGAAAGGGACACCACCGGACGCTGCTGCAGCCTGTAGTCGAGTGTGTCTGTTTCGTCGCTCGCCCCGTGCAGACCGGCAACGAGAAAACTTGCGCGGCCTCCATTGTTCTCCCGCAGCCATTGGGCAGCGCGCGCCGCATCATCTGGCGTGGGGACAACAATTGACTGCAGCGATGCGCCCATCACACCCTCAACCGCTCGCTCCCATTTGGCATCGACGTTGAGTGCATCAGCCAACGTGCCGATGTAACTAAACTCACGCGGCGTCTCGGTTTCGGAAAACAATAGTTGGACCGCCGAAGAATAATAGGCCCGTCGCTCGTCGAGTTCTTTCAAACTCTCGAGACGGTGTGTGGTACGTGAACATTCATCTCGCACCCGAGTCAGCTCTGCGTCGCTGTCGCTTACTGCTTCGTGTCCCTGGACGACAGCATGAACCGCTGTTTCACGCTCGTTACTCAGTTTGGCGATGTGCTCGCGCACAGCGTTGATCACGTGGCCAAACCTTTCGGCTTCCGCTTTGCGCTCAGAATGCTGAACCGCGGCCCGCTCGCCCTCGCGCGCCAGGCCTTCCGCTTGAACCATTAGACGCTCAATGGTGCCCTCAAGCTGGCGGGCTATTTCGCGCAAGCGTTCAGCCAGCGCCGTGTGGTGAAGCAATTCGGCGCGTGCGCTCTCGATTTCCGTTTCTGCCTTAGCAGATAAAGCCAGCTTCTCAGCGTAAGCTTCCTCTGCGGCCCTCAATGACGCCGCGCTTTCATCAGCTTGCGCGGTGAGCGTGGCATTCTCATCCTGCAGACGTCTGCATTCGGCTTCTACCAGGATCAGGCGATCGGCGAGCGCTCTGATCTCTGACTCTACCGAAAGTTTCCGTTTCTCAAGCGATCCTGTCTGCTCTTCCTGATAAGCTCGCTCGCGCATTTCCCGGTCACGTCGCAGCAGAGCTTCCGCTGCTGCAGCGCGTGACGCAGTCAATTCGTCTTCAATATTCCTGGCTTGCTGCGTTGCCTGGCGAGCGTCTTCCTCGCGTTGGGCCAACTCCTCAGCCACGTTGCGTTCAAGGGAGGAAACTTCCCGTAGCTTTGTTTCGGTGTCTTCAAGCAGGTTGGTAAGCCTGCGATCTTCGGCGACAAAAACATGACGCAGGAGTTCCCGCAACTCTTCGCGGTTCACCCGATAACGGCGCGCCTTCGCGGCTTGGCGCCTAAGACTGTTCACCTGCCGATCTATCTCAGAGATGATGTCGGAAATGCGAGAAAGATTTGCCCGGGCGGATTCCAGCCGACTCTCGGCGGCGCGCTGGCGCACGCGAAACTTGGTGATGCCTGCCGCCTCTTCAATGATGGTGCGGCGGTCCATCGGCTTAGCGGAGAGAATCTGACCGATGCGTCCCTGCTCGATGATGG
>JBDUCF010000377.1:0-3239 GCA_040003545.1 Pyrinomonadaceae bacterium
CACTCAGTTTCGATCAGCTCGAGGTCAGGAAGGCGGGCTTGCCCCCGCTCTTTTGAGTTGCGCTGCTCTTTTGAGTTGCAAGCTAAAGACAGTTCCTCCTTCAGGCGACTTTTCCCAGGAAACTTCAGCATCGATCAAGCTCGCCCGAGCGCGCATATTTGCAAGGCCCCGTCCTTCCAGATTTTTCTGTTTCGCGGGATCAAAATCTCTGCCGTTGTCTTTCAGTTGCAGGAGAAAGTCCCCGCCGGGAGACGCCTCGACCGTCATCTTCACATGCGTTGCGCCGGCGTGTCTCCAAATATTGCTCACCGCCTCTTGCACGATCCGGTAAATCTGCATTTGCACATTTGCCGGAAGTTGCGTGTGTTCCTCAATAGACTCATCATCACAATCAAATTCATACTCAAACTTTTTTTCGCCAGGGGCATCCTGGACAGCATGCGAAAGCGCAAACTCAAGCGCCGCGGCGAAGCCTACATTCTGTAACACCGACGGACTCAAGTCTTCGCAAATGCGGCGTACCTCTTGCGAAATCGACTCTATCTCAGTGCGCAGAACTGCCGGATCCATGCGCTTGCCGATATCTGCATCACCGTTTGCCGGCAATTGATCGCTCATCAGCATCAAGTGTCTGAGGTCGGCGAGAGTTTGATCGTGGAGGTCGCGCGCAATCCGCCGCCGCTCGCGCTCAGCTTCATTGGCGAGATTGAGCCGCGCGTCGGCCAATTCACGGTTGGCAACGACAAGTGCCGCGCTGGTGCGCGTAATTCGTCGCCTTTCCAGGATGGCCCAGAGCAGGGCCAACAGCGCCATCGCCAGCAAGATCGCCAGTGCAGTTGAAGTCCATGGAAAAGGCGCATTCGCAATGCTCAACTCAAACGACAAAGGATCTGATGAAACCAGATCTTTGCTAAAGGCGCGCGCCGTGACTCGATACTTACCCGGCTTGAGTCCCTCCATCGTAAACTGCGATTCGCGCGATAGCTTCTGCCTGATTACGGCTCCACTCTGGTTCACCAGCGTGAATGCATATTGAAATTGCTCCGGAAACGTGCGACTGCTGATTGCCGCCACGTCCAGGAGCAAGCTGTTTTGCGGGTATTCCAGGCTGAGTCCGCTGGCGAGCTCGCCCGGCGAATGGACGCGCTTGCTGATAACGCGGGTCGCATAAAGGGTGGGCGTGGTCCGGCCGGGTTGATAGCGAGCAACGCCGCGGCTGGTGCCAATCAGCAACGCTTCGCTTCCGTCCGCATTTGTTTCGGACAGAACGGCGAATACATTTTGCGAGGGCAGGCCCTGCTCGGCATCGAGTTGCGAAACAATGGAACCAGGGGAACCAAGCTGCTCGTCCAGGCTGATTTTCAAGAGGCCGCTGCCACTAGTGCCACACCACAACTCATTTTGTTTCCCGTCCGCGTCTCGCGCTAGAAATCGTGCCTCGAACCCGGGCGCAGCCAGCGCGCAATCGCTGCCGGTCTTGCATAGGTAAACCCCGCGATTGGTGGCGAACCACAACGTCTTGTCAGGCGTGCTTTGAATCGAACGCACCGTGCTGCCTTTGAGTTTGGCGAACGCCGGCTCCGCTTTCACTTCTGCGCCATCGTAGGCGAAAACTCCATCCGTGGCAGTGCCAATCAGTAGACGATGCTCATCTTCGGCAAAAAGGCTGATGACATCTCTCGGGATCGTCGAGTTCGCGCTCCAGATATTCGTCAGGCGGTTTGCTTCAAACTTCTCTACGCCGCGGCCGTAACTTGCAATATAAACTGCCCCGCGAAATTGAGCGATAGAACGAATGCTGCCGACGCCATCGACACTACCGGAGCTGGTTTCAAATCTGGTGAAGGTTTGAGGCTCGATTTTAGTTTCTCGCGACAGTGTCGGCCCGACAAAGAAGCCGCCGGCTGAAGCTACCAACAATCGGCCAGAGTTGTCCTCGCCAAGGCCATAGATGATGTTGCCTCCCAGGCCGGCAACCGGGCTCCATCCCGAAGACGATGAGCTGAAAACAAAGAGTCCGCGATTGGTGCCGGCCAAGAGATGGCCCATCGAAGTTCGATAGAAGGTGCGCACGAAATTGCTTTCGGGACTATCGCCAACCGGTTCAACCCGGGCCGAGTTAGGATCGTAACGACAAACGCCGCGGTCAGTTCCAAACCAGATCACTCCTTCGCGATCCCGGAAGATCGTGTACACGTGATCCGACCGCAGGCCACCGCCGGTGCCGTCAAAAGTTAAGCGCTGCACCTTCTTTGCATCGGAGAAAATGAAGACACCATGTCCATCGGTGGCAACCCAAACATCGTGTCCGATGTTAAGGAAGGTCGTGACCGGGCCGGTTGGGGTTTCATTGCGTGAGAGATCGGCAAAACCTTTGCCTGTTAGTAAGCCCGCGTCATCTTTCCTGACGCGCGTACCCACCCAAAGTTTGCCGCTGTCATCCGTCGCCAACGTGCGCACGAAGAAAGCACTGGGACGAATTTCCATTTCACGCGCCAGCCCGTCCTGTATTGCAAGTACGCCACGACTTAGTGAACCCGCAAAGAGTTTGTTGTTAAGTATCAACAGGCTGGTCAGTACCAGGGGGCCGGGGTGTTCTCTATCGGCACTCTCGAGGGATTGAGTCAGCAGAGGTTGAGTGTGCCGCGAGCCATCTGGTTCGACTCGGCACTCAAAAACATTCCCCTGCTCGGTTGCCATCAGCACGCGCCCACGTTCGGGAGCGATGATCGCGGAAATGGCGTTGCCGCCGATTTCCGATATCACATCGAAACGGCCATCCACCATGCGCGCGGCCCCGGTCTCAGTTCCAATCCAGAGCGCGCCGGTCTGATCGCTTTGCAACGCCAGAATACGGCCGGCCGGCAGACCGCTTTCTGTCATTGTCTGAGTCCTGCGCCCATCAAATTTTGCTAAACCTGCTTCCGTTCCGAACCACATTGCCCCCTCCGGCCCTTGTGCGATCGCGTGCACGCGATCCGAGGGCAGGCCGTGAAACAACGTCACCGCGCCCCATTGATGCAGTCCGGTTATTGGCGTTGGCGATGGGGAGGGAGATGGAGTAGGGGTTGCCGATGGCGACGGACTCGGGGTGGGTTCGGCCACTTGCGAGGAGGCAGGAGCAGGCGGCAGGAGCAGGAGAAGAAGGCAGAAGGTAGTAAGCAGAAGGCAGAGAGTTTTTGCGGCTTTGCCGCCGCACCTTGCGGAAAGCCTTCGCCTTTCCGGCAACCTCCTACTTG
>JBDUCF010000378.1:0-3232 GCA_040003545.1 Pyrinomonadaceae bacterium
AAAACCAGAGGCGAAAAGTTGCAGACGCAGACGATCTCTTTTCCCGTGGAAGGAGCGATCCGCCGAAACGAAATTACGTTCTGCGGGGCGTTATCAACTTCGATCCATGCAAAGCCGGCGGGCTCGCTGTCCGACTCCCAAAGCGGCGGCTGCTTCCGGTAGAGCTTGTTGATGTCGCGCAGCAATGTCTGCACTCCGCGATGCTCAGATTTGTCCAGCAGGTGCCAATCCAGGCTTACCTTCTCGTTCCATTCGCGCCACTGGCCAAACTCGCCACCCATGAAAAGCAACTTCTTCCCCGGATGCGCCCACATGTACGCGTACAGCGCGCGCAGGTTCGCAAATTTCTGCTTCTCATCACCGGGCATCTTGTTCAGCAGCGAACCTTTCATGTGCACAACCTCGTCATGCGAAAAAGGCAGAACGAAGTTTTCGCTCCACGCATAGATTAAACCGAACGTCAGCGCGTTGTGGTTCCCGCCCCGGAACAGCGTATCGGTTTGAAAGTATTTGAGCGTGTCATGCATCCACCCCATGTTCCATTTGAAATCGAATCCCAGTCCGCCCGCATAAACAGGATGGCTCACCTGCGGCCATGCCGTTGATTCTTCCGCAATCATCATGGCGCCCGGATGCACGCGGTGGGTTACTTCGTTCACCTCTTTAAGAAGAGTAATTGCTTCAAGGTTTTCTCTGCCGCCGAACTGATTTGGCACCCACTCACCTTCTTTTCGACTGTAGTCGCGATACAGCATTGATGCGACCGCATCGACCCGCAGCCCATCAAGATGAAATTCATCCAGCCAGAAAAGCGCGTTGCCCAGGAGGAAGTTACGCACCTCGTTGCAGCCGTAGTTGAAAATATATGTGCCCCAATCAGGATGTTCGCCCAGACGGGGATCGAGATGCTCGTAAAGGGCCGTGCCGTCGAAACGTCCCAGGGCGAACGCGTCCTTGGGAAAATGCGCCGGCACCCAATCCATGATCACGCCGATGCCGCGCTGGTGCAGATGGTCAATCAGATAACGAAGATCATCCGGCGTGCCGTACCGGGACGTCGGCGCATAGTAGGCGCTGATCTGATAGCCCCACGACGGGCCGTACGGGTGTTCCTTCAAGGGCATGAACTCGACATGAGTGAAGCCCATCTCCAGAACGTAATCGGCGAGGGCCGGGGCCATCTCGCGATAGCTGAACGCGCGATTGTCTTCTGCAATCATCCGGCGCCACGAGCCGAGATGGACTTCGTAAATTGAAAGCGGCGCGCGAAAGTGTTCCTGCTTAGCGCGCTTGCCCATCCAGGCCCGGTCACGAAAGCGATACTTCGATTCATAAACGATCGACGAAGTGCCCGGCGGCACCTCCGCGTAGAACGCGTAAGGATCAGCCTTCATAAATGAGCGGCGGCCCGGCGATTTGATCTCGTACTTATAAAGCTCACCGGATTGAAGTCCGGGTATAAATAACTCCCAGATACCCGACTCGCCCAACCGGCGCATCTGGTGTTGGCGGCCGCTCCAGGCGTTGAAGTTACCGACCACGCTCACCTTCTCCGCACTCGGCGCCCAGACCGCGAAGGCGACACCTTTTGTGCCTTCGTGCGTGATGAGGTGGGCGCCCAGTTTGTCGTAGATACGCTCATGCCGGCCCGCCGCGAAGAGATAAAGATCGACTTCACCCAGCGTAGGGGAGAATGAATCGGACGACGGCTTTGCGCGCTTCGCGCCCTTGCTGACGCGCGGGGTATTCTTTGTTTTGCTGGAGGGCTTTTTCGTCATGTGCGTGCGCCCGCTAAGTGTTCCGGTGCTGCTTTGAAGGAAGGATTAGCGGGCTCTACCAAACGCATATAGATGTCAGCCCCGTTTCCCAGCTCGGGGCGATTACTCTTTGCCTCTGCGAGAATCTCCAGGAATTGTCCGCGCGGTGAAGGCAGGCCCAGTTCATCCATTAACTCAATAGCCCTGGAGGCATATTTCAGGATCTGGATCGGCTCAATCCCGGAAATGTCATTGAAGAACCAGCCACAGCTCGTGTACATCAAAAGCAAGTTGCGCTGTGTTTCGAGAAAGAGCAGCGCTCTTAGTTCCTGCTCCCGGACAAGTGGGCGCGGGGCATGATCGCGGAGAAACTCCTCCCGCGACTTCTCTTGATTCAGAACCAGCGCGATCGTATCGTCACGCGCGGCCCACGGATCGACGAACAACTCACCGCGCGTCTCTGCGAAATAGATGGCCGCTTCATTGCGCAGGAAGTCGAGGGCATTCCTCAGCGGCTGACGCCAGGCCTGGTTCCAACCGGCGGCGCCCCCGGTGTGACAACTGCAGTCGCGTATCCAACGGCTGACACCATGGATGCAACTCCATGAAGTTCCTTCGCCGTCAGGGCCATTGCTGATCTCGACTTCGGCCGCCGGTGGGTGCTGATCCAGATATTCGCCATAGTTTGTAATGACGAAGCCGCGCGCAGGGGCCTCGATTTCAAGGGCATGGGCCAGACAGAGATCCCCAAACTTATGATGATGGCCATAACTTTCCCCATCTGTGGCAACGTTAAGGAGAGGACCGCCGACACCGCTCCGCCGGGTAAACAGATCGACTAACGCACCACTCGAGGCCAGCGCCTGCTCGAAGGCAATAGCCCGGGATATTTCCGGATCATAAAAAAACACCGCGATGGATCGGCCCGAGCCATCGCGATGGAAATAGCTATGCGGAACGCCAGTGTCGATCATATCGGGGTCGACGTCTTGCCACTGGTTGTCGGCACCGACAGGAATGTCTGTCCTACAGGCTCGAACGCGTTTAGCTTGTTGGGGAGCAAGGATGACGAACCGGAGCTCATGATCGATCAGCAAACCCAGCACGTCGTCGTTGCAAGCCGTCTCCGGCAACCACATGGCTTCCGGTTCACGTTTGAACCGGTGGCGGAAATCAGCCAATCCCCAATTCACCTGGGTGCGCCGGTCGCGCTCATTACAGAGCGGGAGGATTGCGTGATTGTAGGCCTGCGCTATCGCATTGCCATGGCCGTTGTGGTTCCTGGCGCTCTCGGCATCCGCCGCAATAATGCATGAATAGGTTTCCGGGTGCTCCCGCTCCAGCCACCAAAGCAACGTCGGGCCAAAATCAAAACTAATGTTTTGATAATTGTTGACGAAGCGTTCCGCACGCGAATCTTTATCGGTCAGATGAACGGCGCAGTTAGGCTGGTAGCATTCGGCATGAATGCGTTC
>JBDUCF010000379.1:0-3221 GCA_040003545.1 Pyrinomonadaceae bacterium
TTTTAGAGAGCGGAGGTCAGGACCGCCCACGGTAGTGGGTGGGTAATGGGCCAACCCACCCGCTACCGCGGGCGGTACTGACATGAACGGCGTGTCCCCACCTCTCATTTTGGTGGGGGGCGAGTGATGCTGTTAGTATTATCGATTCTCGAAGTTGGAAACTTATTTTATGTCCACTGAAACGCCGCTCGATCTGAAAAAGACCATCAACCTGCCGAAGACTGCATTCGGACAGAAGGCGAACCTGGCCCAGTCGGAACCCGCCCGGCTGAAAAAGTGGGCGGCGATGGGTCTCTACAAAATGATCCGCGCATCGAAACACGGCGCGCAAAAATTTATCCTGCACGACGGCCCGCCGTACGCGAACGCGGATATTCATCTCGGCACGGCGATGAACAAGATCCTCAAAGACTTCATCGTCAAGTCGCGCACGATGTTGGGTTTCGACGCGCCCTACGTTCCCGGCTACGACTGTCATGGCCTGCCCATTGAGTTATACGTTGATCGAAAGCTCGGTGCGAAAAAGGCACAGATGCCCGCTACCAGCATTCGCCGCGCCTGTCGCGAACATGCCGCCGAGGCGTTGAAGCGACAGACCAGGGATTTCCAGCGCCTGGGCATCCTGGGCGAGTGGGACAATCCCTATCTGACGATGTCCAACGAGTACGAGGCCGAGACAGCGCGTCTGTTCGCCCGCTTCGTCGAGCGTGGCTATGTTTACAAAGGCGCGCGCCCGGTCTACTGGTGCATTCATGATCAGACGGCCCTGGCGGAAGCCGAGGTTGAATATCATCAACACACCAGTCCTTCGGTTTACGTCAAGTTTCCCCTGACTAGTGATCCGGCGCTGATTGATCCTGGGTTAGCCGGGCGCAAAGTCTTCCTCCTGATCTGGACCACGACACCATGGACGCTGCCGGCGAATCTCGGCATTGCGGTGCATCCGGATTACGAGTACGTGGCGGTCGAAAAGGGAGACGAGGTCTATATCCTGGCGGGTGAATTGCTCGAAGCAGTCACCGCCAAATGTGATCTGGGCGAGCGGGATGTCAACGGAGATCTGATTGCGCCGACGGTGCTGGCGCGTTTTCGTGGCTCAGTACTCGATCGTTTGGAGTGCCGGCACGCGTGGCTGGATCGTCCGTCGTTGCTGATGCTGGGCGAGCACGTGACGCTTGGCGGCGAGGCTGATGCGGAAACCGAATTGGACGTGAAAGACGCGCGCGACAAGCAAGCCACGTCCAAAGCCGGCACCGGCTGCGTACATACCGCGCCGGGCCATGGTCACGACGACTTTGTCATCGGCAAGAGGTATGGCCTTGAAGTTTATTGTCCAGTTGATAATGCGGGACGGTTCACTCCTGAGGTCGAATACTTTGCCGGCCATAACGTCTTCGAAGCTAATCCGAAGATTGTCGAGTTCATGCGCGAGCGTGGTGTGTTGCTGTTCAGCGAAAACTACGAGCATCGTTATCCGCATTGCTGGCGTTGCAAAAATCCGGTCATCTTTCGCGCTACGCCCCAATGGTTCATCTCGATGGACCAGGTCAAACAAGCAGTGGTGGAAAAGGAAGGACAGGCCCGGGATTCAAGCAGTATGTTCGATGCCTTTCCCGGCGACCTGGAAACAGAAACGACGCCGTTGCGCGCCGCGGCGCTAAGCGAGATTGAGCATGTGAAATGGATTCCGGCCTGGGGCAGGGTGCGCATGCGCAACATGCTGACAGCTCGGCCGGACTGGTGCGTCTCAAGACAGCGCGTCTGGGGTGTGCCTATCCCGGTCTTTTACTGCAAAGGCTGCGACGAGCCAGTTGCAGAACCTTCTGTGATCCGGCACGTGGCGGACATCTTTGAACGGGAATCCGCAGACGCCTGGTATTTGCGTGAAGCGCGCGACCTGCTTCCCGAGAATTTCAAGTGCGCCAGGTGCGGCGGCTCGGAGTGGACTAAAGAAACCGACATCCTCGATGTGTGGTTCGACAGCGGCTCGTCTTCGATCGCAGTTTTGGAGAAACGCGAAGAATTGCAGTGGCCGGCTGATGTTTATATCGAAGGCGGCGACCAGTTTCGCGGGTGGTTCAACTCGTCGCTGATGGTGGGACTGGCCGTTCACGATCAGGCTCCTTACAAAACAGTGCTGACACATGGCTGGACGGTAAATGCGCAAGGCGATGCCATGCACAAGTCATCCGGCAACGCGGTGCCGCCCGATGAAGTGATCAAGGAATCGGGCGCCGAAATCTTGCGTCTTTGGTGCGCCTCTTCAAACTACTTTGAAGATATGCGCTGCTCGCAAGAGATCCTCCAGCGGGTTACTGACGGTTATCGCAAGCTACGCAACACGGCCCGGTTCGCCCTGGGTAATCTCCACGGTTTCGATCCGGCGCGTGACAGTGTCGCGGAGGAGGAGTTACTCGAGATCGATCGCTGGGCCCTGGCGGCGCTTGACGATTTGATTGGAGTCGTGCGGGAAGGTTATGAGGCCTATGAGTTTCACACCGTCTATCATGCGATTTATAACTTTTGCACGGTGACGCTTTCGGCGCGTTACTTCGACATTATCAAGGATCGTCTTTACACCTTTGCCCCACGTAGTCCCGGGCGACGCTCGGCGCAAACTGCGCTGTATCGAGTTGCCGGCGCGCTGGCGCGCATGCTGGCGACAATCCTTGTTTTCACTGCAGACGAAATTTGGGAGAGTTTGCCGCCCGACGATGCGCGTCCGGCGTCAGTGCATCTAGCAGAGTTGCCGCATTGCAGTGGTCAGCGTGATGTTCAGCTTGCCACTCGTTGGGAGCGTTTATTCGAGGTTCGAGACCGTGTGCTGGGCTTTCTGGAGGAGGCGCGCGTTGCCCGAACAATCGGCAGTTCATTAGAGGCCGCTGTTGAAATCACAGCCGCCGGCGGGACTTATGAACTACTCGAGGGTTACAGTGATGATTTGCGCTATCTCTTCATTGTCTCCCAGGTCAGTCTAGTACGTTCTGAGAGAGACCCCGCCGATGAATTTGCGGTAAGAGTCAGCCGCGCCGCGGGCCAGAAATGCGAGCGCTGCTGGAACTATTCAACTCGCGTGGGCGAATCGTCTCGCTATCCGGGCGTGTGCGAGCGTTGCGTTGAAGCCCTGAAAGAGATCGAGCGACAGGCTCCGTGAACGGGATCCTCCGCGGCTATGCCGCCTGATGTGCGGAAAGGCTCCGCCTTTCCGGCTGGCTGATTTA
>JBDUCF010000380.1:0-3218 GCA_040003545.1 Pyrinomonadaceae bacterium
GGTGATGACAGAGCTTGGTTTACTTAAGGAAGCGTCGCATGCCACTTCGTGAAGATATCGAAAAGCTGAGCGCGCGTGCCGGCGGCGAGTTCAACTCCGAAGATCGCGCGCTGTTTGATGAATTCAAGATTGCCTTGAATCGCGGCGAGGTGCGCGCTGCCGAACGCTGCTCCGATGGAAACTGGACGGTAAATTCCTGGGTGAAGCAGGGCATACTGCTCGGTTTCCGCATGGGCCAACTGGTAGACATGTCAGCGTCGTCAGTGCTTCGCTTCTTCGACAAGGAAACCTACCGCACCCGGCCGACCACTCTCAATGAAAACATTCGCATTGTGCCCGGCGGCTCGAGCATACGCGACGGCGCTTACATCGCGGCGGGCGTAGTTTGCATGCCGCCGATGTATGTGAACGTGGGCGCCTATGTAGACGAAGGAACAATGATCGATAGCCACGCCCTCGTGGGATCGTGCGCGCAAATCGGCAAGCGGGTGCACCTCTCGGCCGCGGCGCAGATCGGCGGCGTGCTGGAACCAGTGGGCGCCGTGCCGGTGATCATTGAAGACGATGTTTTGGTTGGTGGCGGTTGCGGCGTTTACGAAGGAACGATCGTGCGCGAGCGCGCGGTGCTGGCGGCCGGAACAATTCTGACGGGCTCAACTCCCGTTTACGATCTGGCTCGCGAAAAAATTTATCAACGAACTGCAGAAGCGCCACTTGAGATTCCTGCCGGCGCGGTAGTTGTCCCAGGTTCACGTAACGTTAAGGGCGAAACCGGCCGCGCCTGGGGCTTATCGCTTTACGCACCGGTGATCGTGAAATATCGCGACGAGAAAACTGACGCGTCGGTTCAGTTGGAAGACTATCTGCGGTGAGTTTGGAGCCACTTGACCACCAGCATAGTAGCTCCTAACATCGAAGGAGAAATTAGATCGACCTCAGGCTTACGCGACGAACCTTGTCAGAGGCTCGGGTCATCGCCAAGGGCAAACGCATTCGCGATGTACGCCGTCTGGTTACGCAGTATGGTGGCAGGGCGTCGAAATGGGTGAAGAAAAGCAGTTCACGAATCGAAATTGCTGATGAGTATTTTGAACTGCATTGGTACGAGCATCCCGGCATCGGCAGATTTGAAGTTAAGCAGGTGCGAGTGAAACGATCATGATCGTCAAACTAAAGAAAAGGAACGCGCGCTACCGAGACCTGACGTTTGGGCAGCCCTATGTTGTGATTGGCATCGAAGCCGATGAGCTCCGCATCTTGAATGATGCTGGTCGCCCTTTCCTATATCCGCCTAATTTGTTTTCATTGGTCGATCTTCAAGAACCTGTTGATTGGGTTACCGAGTTCGGCGATGATGGAGAGCGCTATTCCTATCCTCCACTACTGAACAAATCCGGTTTCTTTGAAGACTTCTTCGACGAAAAGCGGAAGGCTGTAACAACGTTCTGGCGCGTCGTGAATCGGCGGCTTGCGGCCAACCAGCAGAGAGTCGCATAGCCATGCTTGCCGCCAGCGCGCCACAAGCCGGGCACCTCAAAGAATCTCTCCAATAAGTGAAACAGTTTCAGCCACCAAAATTTCTGCGCGGGATCGAAAGAAGTCCGATTCGTTCGATCACTGATCGGGCGAAGCCCGGCGACATCAGTTTCGGTCTCGGCGAACCTGATCTGCCCACTCCTGAAGTCATTCGTCGCGAGGCAATGCGCGTCATTCAGGAGGAACGGAACGGCTATACGTTGCAAGCCGGCTTGCCGGCCCTGCGCGAACGCGTGGTCCATGACTATCTACAGCTGAATCTCTCCATTGATCAAGTCATCGTCACTGCCGGCTCGCAGGAGGCCATGTATCTGGCCTTGATGACCCTCGTCGAAGCAGGCGATGAAGTGTTGATTCCCAATCCCGGATTCGTCGCTTATCCGACGATTGCGCGCATGGCGGGCGGCCGTCCTACTTTCTATCAACTGCCGGCCGCTCACGATTTCAGTTTTGATCTGGATGACTTCAAACAGCAGCTCAGTGCCAAGACGAAGGTAGTCGTTTGCACTAGTCCCTCCAACCCAACCGGTCGCACGTTGACGAACGACGAACTCCGCGCGATGGCCCAGGCCGTTGAGGAAAGCGGCGCCAACGCGTTTATCATCAGTGACGAAATCTATCGCGACCTTTATTACACCGGAGAACGTCCCGGCTCAATCTCTGAATTCTATCCTCGCACGGTGGTGATTAGCGGTCTTTCAAAATCGACCTGCATGACTGGCTGGCGCCTGGGTTGGATCCTCGGCGACGAAGCTGTGATTCGTGCGGCTCATCTGCTGCACGGTTACGTCACTACCTGCGCTTCAACAATTTCGCAGAAGGCGGCCCTCGCCGCCTGGAGCGATGAAGCGGTTGACGCGCGCAGGCAGATTCGCGAGACCTTCCAGCGACGACGCGATCACCTGCTGGCAGCGCTGCGCAGCCTAGGGCTACGTTGCATTACGCCCGACGGCGCGTTCTATACGATGGTGGACGTCCATGATTACGGATCGTCGCAGGAGGTTGCAGAAACATTTCTGGGTGCCGGGGTCGTAACAGTTCCGGGTAACGCCTTTGGCAGCGAAGCGGAAGGTTTTCTGCGCGTTTCGTTTTGCGCTGACTTGCCGGTATTGACCGAAGGCGTGGCTCGCATCAAGGCAGCATTGAAGAATCTTGAGAAGTAAGAACTCAACTCGTCTACTGGGACCGCGGGCGTCTCGCCCGCTAGGCGTCGTCAGACGCTCCGACGTTGGGGAGAAGCTAGTTGCGAAAGATCTTTCGCGCTTCGCGCTCATTGCGGGCGAGACGCCCGCGGTCCAGGTAATTCCGAAAACCTTTTGCCGGCTAAACTAAATCTTACTTAACCTATTAATCCATGACTAAGAAACTTCGCGTAGGGATTCTCGGTGCTACCGGCATGGTCGGGCAGCGCTTTGTCGAATTACTGGAAGACCACCCACAATTTCAGATCACGGCGCTGGCCGCTTCCGATCGATCACAAGGTAAAACTTTTGCCGCAGCTTGTACCTGGCGTCTGGCCGGCGAGATGCCCGAGTTTGTCCGATCGCTTCCGGTGCAGGCGCCTGAAGCCTCGCTCGATTGCGATCTGGTGTTTTCCAGTTTGCCGGGCGACATTGCACGCAAAACAGAAGGCGACTTTGCCGCCGCCGGTTATCCGGTAATTAGTAATTCTTCAGCTTTTC
>JBDUCF010000381.1:0-3218 GCA_040003545.1 Pyrinomonadaceae bacterium
GGTATTCTTGGCCGGAACAAACGCGCTCAATGGAAAGGCTTTTGGACTATCGCTTTGAGTGGGTCCTGCCCGGCCACGGGCGTATTCATCACGACAGCCCGGAAAACATGCGGGCGCACCTGAAGCGCTGCATTGCGTGGATGAAGCAGGTGTAACGCCAGCCTTTAGCTTGACTGCACGCGGTGGGAAGTTCGCAAGCACCTGACTAGCTTGATCTCAAAGGTAAATTAATGACGAGGAATGAAAAGATTGCGCTGGGCTGTGGGGTTGCGGCGCTGGTCGGACTGTTTGTCCTAGGAGCAGTATGCGCTGTCGCGGTTTTCTATTGGCGGCAGCAGCAGCGCCATTTTGTCTACACCTCAAACAACAACTCAAACTACAACTCGAACTCCAACAACAATCGAAATCTCAACAGCCGGCCCACAAATTCCGATTCTGCCGGCGTATCTGACGACGAAAAGCACAGGCTATTTCAAGCCGCCGGCGCGACCAAAGACAACGAGTTGATCAATCGAGTACTGAGGAAGTTCGGATTTGTGAAATCTGACGGCTCAGTGTCAGCCGAGTACCAGAAGTTTCTAAGTGAACACATTAGCTGGGGCATGAAAAATCTGTCGTTCGTCACTTCCGTGAACACGCCGGAGAAGGCCCGGGCCTACGTGGAAGCCCACTTGAATGATTAAGCCGGGAGGCAAAGTGAAAATAAAAAGAACTTCAAGAGGCGTATTGGCAATCCTGATGATTGCCGGTCTGGCTGCGCTCGCACAAACTCAGGAGCAACCAAAACCTAAGGCCGACGTTGCCCATTTCGTAAAAGATGGATTGTCTTTTGATTATGCGAATGGATGGGAGATAAGCGATCAAAGCTCTCCTCAGTTGCAATACTTGACCTTGTCCAAGAACGATTACGCCGAGATTCTGGTGCGCTCTCCGCGGGCCCAGATCGACTCCCAGGAAAAAGAGGCTCAAGCGAAGCAACTTATTCAGGATGGTTTTGTTCAGGCGTGGGCCAAGAATTTCGCGGATAACGGATCAAAAGCTGAGTCTTCCCCGGTATCAATTGAGATTGCCGGTGGGCCCGCTGAGGGTACAAGGCTCAGCGCGGTGCTTGATCGAGACCCGGGCCACGTTGATGTCTATTGGCGGTTGGTCGGAGGCCGCATGGTGCAACTGACGATACTGGGCTCCGACAAACAGATCAAGAAATCCGAGGAAGCCTGGAACACGGTTCGCAACAGCATTCAGATTGAACCGCCCATCGTTCCCAGGGCCACGCCGAAATCCTCAAAGGCTAAACCGTAATGAGGGAGTCGCGGTTTAGGTGGAAGGCACCGGTCATGATCTTTAATAAGCTCTTAGTTTCAGACACCTGCGGTCCCTTCGTCTTGTTCGCAGGATTGAAGAACACCAGTGACAAGAGGGCCTGACCCGTAACGTGACTCATCGCTTGTCACTGTTCTTATGAATCCCGCAAGCATTCGCAATTTTTCGATCATCGCGCATATCGATCACGGCAAATCGACGCTGGCAGATCGTCTGCTCGAGCTCACCGGCGCCGTCACCGGACGTGATATGTCCGAGCAGGTGCTCGATAACATGGACCTCGAACGCGAGCGCGGCATCACGATCAAAGCCCACGCCGTGCGCCTGGATTACAAAGCCAAAGACGGCAATGCTTATGTCCTGAATCTGATCGACACGCCCGGCCACGTCGATTTCTCGTATGAAGTGTCTCGATCGCTGTCTGCTTGCGAAGGAGCGTTGCTGGTCGTTGATGCTTCGCAGGGAGTTGAGGCGCAAACGCTGGCTAACACCTACCTCGCAATCGAAAACAATCTCGAGCTGATTCCGGTCATAAACAAGATCGACCTGCCCGGTGCTGAGCCGGAAAAGGCCATTGAGCAAATTGAGCATCTTGTGGGACTCGAAACGCACAATGCTGTCTTCACCAGTGCCAAGACCGGCGAGGGCGTGGCGGAAATTTTGGAAGCGATTGTGCGCGAGGTGCCGCCACCAAGAGGTGATCCCAACGCGCCCTTGAAGGCGCTCATCTTCGACTCGTGGTACGACTCATATCGCGGCGTGATAGTCCTCTTTCGAGTAATCGATGGCACGATTCGGCCAGGCATGAAGATTCGCTTTTTCAATGCCGGCCGCGATTACCAGGTGGAAACCCTGGGAGTGAACCGGCCGCGGCCAACGCCAATCGATGAGCTGAGCGTGGGCGAAGTTGGCTTTCTGACGGCTTCTATTAAGGCTGTCGCAGATGTGCAAATCGGCGACACCGTAACTGAAGCCGCTCGACCAACGAAGGAACCATTTCCCGGCTACCAGGAAATCAAACCCATGGTCTTCGCGGGATTATATCCCGTTGATACAAACCAATACGAAGAGCTGCGCGACGCGATGGATAAACTTCGTCTGAATGACGCTTCATTTTTTTACGAACCGGAGTCGTCAACCGCGTTGGGCTTTGGGTTTCGTTGCGGCTTTCTGGGTCTCCTGCACATGGAGATTGTGCAGGAGCGTTTGGAGCGTGAATTCAATCTTGATCTGATCACCACCGCACCCGGCGTGCGTTATATCGTTACTACGACCGACGGCAAGGTTACGGCGATCGACTCGCCGGCAAAGATGCCGGATCCCGGCCGCATTGCGAAGATTGAAGAGCCCGCGATCCGCGCGACCATCCTGACGCCGGACGAACATTTGGGCGGCATCCTGTCGTTGCTGGAAGAGAAGCGTGGCGTGCAAAAGGGCTTTGAGTACATAACTTCCAATCGTGTGATGCTGACCTATGAATTGCCGCTCAACGAGATTGTTCTCGACTTTTACGATCGTTTGAAATCAACTTCGCGCGGTTACGCTTCGCTCGATTACCATCTTGCCGGCTACTGGGAAAGCGACCTCGTCAAGCTCGACGTGCTGGTTGCCGGTGAACCGGTCGATGCGCTGTCGCTGGTTCTGCATCGCGATACGGCGGCCGCGAAAGGTCGGGCTCTGGCGACAAAAATGAAGGAGTTGATTCCGCGCCAACTTTTCGAAGTACCAATTCAGGCGGCAATCGGTATGAAAGTGATTGCGCGCGAAACTGTGAAAGCAATGGGCAAGAACGTCATTGCCAAGTGCTACGGCGGCGACATCTCGCGCAAGCGCAAGTTGCTGGAGAAGCAAAAGGAAGGCAAGAAGCGCATGAAGAAGGTCGGCCGCGTCGAGAT
>JBDUCF010000382.1:0-3206 GCA_040003545.1 Pyrinomonadaceae bacterium
CACCACGCTCGCCCGCATTGTGGCGCAGGCCACCTCCGGTATTCAGCCTGAGTTGGTGATGATGGCGCCCGTAGAGGCGATCCAACGCGTGGTGAAAAAGGCCGGCTGGTCGCTCGAGGAAGTTGATCTGATCGAGCTGAATGAAGCCTTCGCTGTTCAGGCGGTGGCGATAATTCGAGAACTAAAACTTGATCCTGAACGGGTCAATGTCAACGGCGGCGCAGTGGCGTTGGGCCATGCGATTGGACAGTCAGGTTCGCGTTTGCTGACTACGATGCTCTACGAAATGAAGCGGCGGGACGTGCACCGAGGCCTGACGGCGTTGTGTTTAGGGGGCGGGAACGCGGTGGCCATGGCGGTGGAAAGATAAGGGTACGGGCCGGGATAGCTTATGCAAGCTGAAGAGCACAACAAGCTTCTGGGGATTCTGCATCTGGTCTATGGTGGGATGCACGCGCTTAGCCTGATTGTAATGCTGTTTGTATTTGCAATTCTGGGCGCCACAATCCCGTTTGCTTCTTCAGGTGCGAAGGCCCCGCCGGCAGGTTTGTTGGCCGTCATCGCGATCATAGCTTTGGTTTTCACGCTCGTCTTGACGATTCCCCCGTTCGTTGCCGGGTATGGTTTTTTGAAGAGGAAGCAATGGAGCAAGGTTGCGGGTGCAATCTCAGCGGGGCTGGCTTTGATAAGTATACCGATGGGGACTGCTTTGGGCGTCTATACATTCTGGTTTCTATTTGGCGAGAAGGGCCGCCAGATGTATTCGCCAAATGAGTTTTCGTGGCAAGTGGGACAGATGCGCGACGCATTGCATGGAGCCCGGCGTCCCGCGAACTGGAACTCCCTAAAAAAAGCAGACAAGAAGCCGGAATACATTCCGCCGGCACAGCCGCCTGATTGGCGCTAAGTTCAATTCGAGCGCATGAGTCTGAGCGAAGTAATCGGAGTAGTGGGAGCCGGCACCATGGGCAACGGCATCGCGCAGGTGGCCGCGCGCGCCGGTTATCAGGTGGTGCTGCAGGACATCGCAGACGAATTCCTGCAGCGTGGCGTGACGGCGATCGAGAAGAGTTTGCAGCGCGACGTTGATAAAGGTCGTTTGCCGGAAGAAGACAAGCGGGCGATCCAGGGGCGCATTCAAACTGCTACCGACACCGCGTCGCTCAAAGACGCGTTCATTGTTATCGAGGCTGTTACGGAAGACCTCCGCGTCAAGTCTGATCTTTTCAAGTCGCTCGACCAAATGACGCAGTCCTCCGCCATCCTGGCTTCCAACACGTCTTCGATTTCGATAACGAAACTTGGAGCCGCAACGCGACGGCCGGACAAGGTTATCGGTATGCACTTCATGAACCCGGTGCCCGTCATGAAGCTGGTGGAAATCATCCGCGGTATGGCTACTTCAGATGAAACGCATGCAAAGGTAGTTGAGCTAACGGAAAAACTCGGAAAAACCGCCTTGGAGTGTCAGGACTCACCAGGCTTCGTCTCGAATCGCGTGCTGATGCCGATGATTAATGAAGCAGTATTTGCGCTGCACGAAGGCGTGGCCACACGCGAGAGCATCGACGGCATTATGAAGCTGGGAATGAATCATCCGATGGGTCCTTTGACGTTGGCAGACTTTATCGGCCTGGACGTGTGCCTGGCGATCATGAACGTGCTGCATGAAGGTCTGGGCGATCCGAAGTACCGGGCTTGTCCGTTGTTGAAGCGATACGTGGACGCGGGCTGGCTGGGACGAAAGACGGGACGGGGGTTTTATGAGTACTAGTTTTGAAACTTTGTACTTTGAGTTTTGAAGACCGTGGGGCCCACGGTGGCCGCACGGGCAGACTTCAGAGATTAGGATTTAAGATTTCAGATCTCAGATTTAAGATCTAAGATCAGAATAATCAGATGCAGCCAAATACGATCGCCCATTACTGTCAGAAATGCATGGCCGGGAATCCTCTCGGACAGGAGTTCTGTGCGCGCTGCGGCACCCGATTAATGATTGTGGTAGAGCCGGCTGCCATGAGACATGACACCACGGAGGCGACGACTGCGCACGACGAACATTTGCTGGAGCGGTTATCTATTCTGGAAAACAGGCTTACGCGGATGGCTGAAAAGCTGGAGAAGGGATTGACTCTTCTTTTACGGCAATCCGAAAACACCTACGCCACCCGTGCATTAGTGAAGACTTTGGTTGATGCGCTGGCCGAAGCGGGCACCGTTAACACCGCGGAGCTGGAGCGAAAATGGCACGAGCGGTGTGAAAAGGAAACCGCGGGTGGGTTGGCAGGGCTGGATAGGAACGACGAATGAGTGAGGGTAGTCTTAGTGCCTGGTAGGGCGTCAGTTTTCATGAATTCGTCGAAACGGTCGCAGGTCATGTCGTCACTTATGATCACCGCCTTGAAGGGCGGTGCTAATGATAATTTCAAACGCCATTTAGCTGTGGTTCGTTGACACTAACGACTGGGCCGCTATAATTAGACCTTTTGCGCGACAGCGGCTAAAAACCGGCCGAGTTAACAGAGCGGTTCGGCGATGCGAATTGAGCTTGATAAGCTGGAGAATGGGGGCAGCCGTTTTGCCCATGTGTTTGAGGTTGGGGAACTGTCGCTTGATGACGACCGCGCTCGGTTGGCCGGTCCCGCTGAAGTTCGAGGCAGCCTCGAGCGGGTTGACGGCCTGGTTCGATTACAGGGCACGGTCTCGGGTAAGGTCGAACTGGAATGCGACAGGTGTTTGCAGCCTGTGATCTTGCCGCTAGCGGTCAGCTTTGACGTAGAGTATGTCCCGGCAGGGAATTATGAAACGGAACAACAAGCGGAGCTGCAGGACAAGGATCTGGTGCAGTCTCTGTTTGATGGGGAGTCCATCGACGTGGCCGACCTGGTGCGCGAGCAAGTGATCCTGTCGTTGCCGGCTCGCGCTCTTTGCCGCGAAGAATGCAAGGGACTTTGCCCCGTTTGTGGGATTGACAAGAACTTGAAGGACTGCGAGTGTGATTCCCGCCCGCGCGATCAGCGGTGGGCGGCACTAGATGATTTGCGATTTTAGATTTCGGGTTTCAGATTCGAAACCGGGACAGCAGCGGTCAGCGGTTACTGAAATGTTACCAGGACACTGGAATCTGAAATCTAAGCTCGGAAATATTTACAGGGAGTAATTATGCCAAATCCAAAGCGCCGCCATTCGAAAGCCCGTCGCGGCAA
>JBDUCF010000383.1:0-3204 GCA_040003545.1 Pyrinomonadaceae bacterium
TGGAGCACGGCAAAGGCGTGGCTCGCCAAACAGATGAGCGAGGGTTCAAGCCGATGAAGGCGGAACGCTGGCAGCAAGCCAAAGAGGTTCTATACGACGCGCTTGAGCGCGCGACCGAAGAGCGCGCCGCCTTCCTCGATAGCGCCTGCCTAGGGGACCAAGAACTGCGCAAGGAAGTCGAGGAGTTGCTGGTCGCCTCGGAGCAGGCCGGAAGTTTCTTCGAGCAGCCGCCTGCGGACGTGGCGGCTGAGATGTTGGCGGCAGACCAGGACACGGCCATGGTGGGACGGACGCTCGGGCATTACCGCGTGCTCTCCTTACTGGGCGCGGGCGGAATGGGCTCGGTTTATCAAGCCGTGCGTGCCGACGATTATGAGAAGTGCGTTGCTATCAAGCTCATCAAACGCGGCATGGATACCGACTTCATCATCCGCCGCTTTCGTCACGAGCGACAGATTCTCGCCAACCTCGATCATCCAAACATTGCGCGGCTGCTCGATGGGGGAACTACCGAAGATGGATTGCCCTACTTTGTGATGGAGTATGTCGAAGGGCAGCCCGTGGATGAATATTGCGATGAACAGAAACTCTCTACTCACGAACGACTAAAACTCTTTCGCCAGGTCTGCGCGGCGGTGCACTACGCCCATCAGAATCTAATCGTTCATCGTGACATTAAACCTGGCAACATCCTGATTACATCGGAAAGGGTGCCGAAACTATTAGACTTTGGCATCGCCAAGCTTTTAAGCCCGGAGCTTTCTCCGGAGACTATTGAGCGCACGGGCACTGCGTTGCGTTTGATGACTCCTGAGTATGCCAGCCCTGAGCAGGTTCTTGGGGAGACGATTACCACTGCCAGCGACGTCTACTCGCTCGGAGTTGTGCTGTACGAACTGTTGAGCGGTCACCACCCATACCAGATCAAGAACCGCCTTCCGCACGAGATTGCGCAAGTCATCTGTGAGAAAGAGCCCGAAAAGCCCAGCACCGCGATCACTCGCGTCGAGAAAGTTCGCAGCACGGACGGACTGAGCCCGATGACAATTACCCCGGAATCGGTGAGCCGCACACGCGAGGGGCATCTCGATAAACTGCGCCGCCGTTTAATTGGCGACCTCGATAACATCGTGCTCAAGGCCTTGCGCAAAGAACCATCGCGTCGGTATGCGTCTGTCCAGGAGTTGTCTGAAGACATACGCCGCCATCTGGCGGGGTTACCTGTCATCGCGCGTAAAGACACCTTCACGTACCGTGCCTCGAAGTTCATCAAGCGGCACAAGGCGGGAGTGGCGGCGGCTGGGCTCGTCACCGTGGCGCTGGTGGCAGGCGCTATCGGAATTGTGTGGCAAGCGCGCATCGCGCGAGCCGAACGCGCGAAGGCGGAACGGCGATTTAACGACGTGCGCGCTTTGGCGAACTCATTCCTGTTCGAGTTTCATGACGCTATCCAGAATCTTCCTGGCTCGACGCCGGCGCGCCAACTCGTCGTCAAGCGGGCGCTGGAGTATCTGGATAAACTAGCCCAGGAATCTCAAAATGATCCGTCACTGCAACGCGAACTGGCAACGGCATATAAGAAAGTGGGTGATGTGCAAGGCAATCCTTATAATGCGAACCTCGGCGACTCCGACGGGGCGCTGTCAAGCTATCGCAAGGCGTTAGCTATTTCTGAGACGTTGTCGGGAGTTGACCCAACCAATGTGCGGGATCGACGCGACCTGGTGGAAATGTATATGTCGGTGGCCGACTTGCTCTGGGCCAAGGGAGACAATGCGGGATCTCTGGATACCTATCGTAAGGCCCTGTCGATTCGTGAGGCGCTATCTGCCGCCGACCCTTCCAATACAAATGACCGCAATCAGCTGGCCCGAAACTACTATTTTATTGGTCAAGCTTTGCTGAAGAAGGGCGACGTGGCCGGCGCTCTGGAAAGTTATCGCAAAGCGCTGACAATTGCGGAAGCCCTGGAAGCAGCCGACCCGGCAAACAAGAAGGCTCGCCAGATTGCAGCTGTAAGTTACCTCAAGATCGCTGATTCTTTCGCTCTGAAGGATGATCACGCAAGCGCTTTAGAGAACCACCGCAAAGCTCTATCGCTTCAGCAGGTACTAACTGCTGCCGATCCGGCTAATGCAACGTTGCAGCGCCAGGTCGCTATCTTTATTGGCAGGGTTGGAGAAGACCAAAGAGAAGTCGGAGACTTCGTCGGTTCGATAGAGAGTGAACGACAGGCGCTGGCAATTCAAAAACAGCTCGCAGACGCCGATCCAACCAACGCACAAATCCGTGCTGACCTGGCATCCACCTATACCGACATTGGGGAAACATTCCTGCGCATGAACAGATCCGACGCGGCGCTGGAAAACCTGAACAGGGCTGCGGCTGTGTTAACAGAATTGTTGGCCGCCAATCCCGATTACATTGAGAATCGGCGCGTCCTGGCTCTGGACCAGCACCGGATCGGCGATGTCCTGATGAAAAAGGGCGACACAGTCGGAGCTTTGGAAAACTACCGAAAGGCGCTGCCGATTCTTGAATCGGACTCGGTCAGGGCCGAAAGACCTTTTGAGTTGGCGACTCTTTATCAGCATCTTGGCGATTTGCACGGGACTCTGGCCACGAATGCGAAGAATCTACCTGACAAGCGAGTGGAAAGTTGGCGCGACGCTCGACACCGGTATCAACAGAGCTTCGATGTCTGGGTTGACATGCGTAATCGCGGCATCCTGGCTGGTTCAGATGCCGGGAAACCCGACGAAATCTCTCGCGTTATTGCCAGGTGTGACGAAGCTATAAAGAACCTGGCAGGTCGTGATAAGTGACAAGCGCCAGGCCAACGGACAGGTTGCAGTCTAACGTTATTGAAAAGAGATAACTGCACGTAGGGCGTCCATGGGTGCTGTTTGGTGTGGTTCGTGAACCGTGCTATTTTTCGGCAGCATTGCGAGCTAACGCCGCTCGGTCATGTTCGCCCTCTCCCTACTTCTCTCCAAGCATTTGATT
Source organism: Pyrinomonadaceae bacterium (assembly GCA_040003545.1). Classification (GTDB taxonomy): domain Bacteria; phylum Acidobacteriota; class Blastocatellia; order Pyrinomonadales; family Pyrinomonadaceae; genus DASXRU01. The sequence continues at coordinate 3,007 of JBDUCF010000383.1, forward strand.
GGCTGGAAAAAGCCTATGAGGAGCGCTCGGACTGGCTGCGTTACGTCAAAGCTGATCCGAGACTCGACCCTCTGCGTTCAGACCGCCGCTTGGCCAATCTCGTGCGGCGCGTCGGACTCTAGGTTTCTGTTTGCCTATTCGAAATTGCGGGCCGCATGTTGGGCTAGAGGTGGTGGTCGGACTGACCGTCGAAGATAC
>JBDUCF010000384.1:0-3202 GCA_040003545.1 Pyrinomonadaceae bacterium
ATGCCCGGCATTTGCAGGAGAATCTCGTGCGCGCCCTGGGACCCATGATGTTGCAGGGTTGGTTCCGTAACACCCACTGAGTTAATGCGACTATCGATAATCTTCAACGCCTGTTCGGTCGCCTGGTCCGCCAACGTTCGCTGTGTGGCTGGGGTCAGATTCCACGTCACCGTGCCGCCGGATGCTGAGTACGACCATCCGGCGCGTTCGCTTAGATCAGTTTTCTTTTCAACGGCAGCTCTTATCTCCGAGACTTTGGCCGGATCGGCGGCGGTAAGCACGACGCGATAGTTGCCCCCGGCGGTTTCGGCGTGGCCTTCTTTTGTTTCAAAGCCCGCATCTTTGGCGGCATTTTGTGCGGCGACGGCGTTATCTTCAGTCAAGCGCTTAAGGTATTCGTCAGTCTTGACGCGCATCACCAGATGCGATCCGCCCTTCAGGTCAAGACCGAGCTTAATATTCTGCGCCAGAGTATTTTTAATGCCGGTGGGTGTGAAGTCTTTGAAATGGGGCCGGCGGCCGCGCGGGCCAATGACGACGTAAATGCCGATCAGCGTGACGATGGCAATGATGATTGCACGCTGACCCAGATTCTTTTTCTTCATAAACCTTTGTTAGTGGTGTTACTTGGTCTCTTCCGGTTCCACCGCCGCCACCGCCGTGCGCGCTATCTCGAGAATTGATTTATCCGCGCTTCTGATTAGGAAGCTGGTATCACGCACAGTGGTAATGGTGCCAATGATGCCGCCCGTCGTAACAATGCGATCGCCGGATTTCAGTTCGGCAACCGTCGATTGCAACTCGCGTTGGCGCTTTTGCTGTGGCCTTATCATAAGTAGGTAAAAGACCCCAAACACCAGCATCATCGGAATCAGAAATCCGAAGCCGGCGCCGCCGCCCTGCAGTAGCATCAAAGCAATGGTCATTTATGTTTTGTCACTCCCGATCACGAAAAAGCGCCGCCGTGTGGCAAATTCAACCGGCCGGCGAAGCAATTGGATAATTCACGGCGCTGAACGCGAGCGCAGCATCGTCGAACTCATGCCACGCCCGAGTGAATATTCTCTGTGTACTCTTGTCGAAAACTTGTGAATTCGCCAGACCGGATAGCTTGCCTGACACGTCTCATGGTGTCAAGGAAGAACGCAAGGTTATGGTGTGTCAGCAGGATGCTGGCCAGGATTTCACCCGACATATATAGATGACGCAGAAACGCGCGCGAATGGCGCCGGCAAACCGAACAGGCGCACGCCTCGTCAAGTGGCCTTTGATCACGCGCCCACTGCGCGTTTTTGACATTCAATTTGCCGCGCGAAGTGAAGGCCTGGCCAGTCCGGCCATTGCGGGTTGGCAGCACGCAATCGAACATATCAACGCCGCGAGCCACCGCTTCGATCAGGTCTTCCGGTGTGCCGACGCCCATTAGATAACGCGGGCTGCCGCCGGGCATCAGCGGCGCCAGCTTCTCCACTACTTCAAACATCACCGGCTTCTCTTCACCCACGCTAAGACCGCCGATGGCATAGCCGTCGAAACCGATTTCCCTGGTGCGCGCCAGACTTTCCTGGCGGAGATCGTGATGCGACGAGCCCTGAACAATACCGAACAGCGCTTGACGGGGCGCAGGCGTAGCGGGGTCCCCGGCCGGACATCCCGGCTGGGGCGCCGTACCTGCCTGCGGTCCGCCGGCATCTTTGCCGGCGGCGCTCTGCAAACGGTCGAACGCCTCTCGCGATCGTTTGGCCCACCGGGCAGTCAACTCCATACTGCGGCGCGCTTCTTCATATGTCGCGTCACCCGGAGCGCATTCATCGAAAGCCATCGCTATGTCAGCGCCAAGCGTGGCTTGTATTTCCATCGACACTTCCGGAGAGAGGAAACACAGGGTGCCATCAAGATGTGAACGAAACTCGGTTCCTTCTTCCGAGATCTTCCGCAGCGCGCCCAGACTCCAAACCTGGAACCCACCGGAGTCAGTCAGCATCGGGCGCTGCCAACCGATGAAGCGATGCAGGCCGCCGCATGCCTTGATTGTTTCGACTCCCGGCCGCAACCACAGGTGATATGTGTTACCAAGAATTATTTGCGCGTCGAGCTCGGCGGATTCCAGCGATTCGAAGCGCACGCCCTTCACTGTGCCGGCTGTGCCGACAGGCATGAACACCGGAGTCTCGATGCCGCCACGTTGCGTCGTTAGGAGTCCCGCACGCGCCTCTCCGTCGCGGGCGACGATTTCAAACTGAATAGGTGACGCAATCACAGCCAGTTAGTCTAAGGGCCAGGGGCCGGAAATGAAAAAGCCCGGGGCAGCGCCCCGGGAAGGAGTGATCTTTCCCAAACCATCAGCGCTGAAGGCGCGAAGTATAAAAAGAACGAGTGACCTATTTCGCGCCTTCAGCGCTTTGAATTCTTAACGCACGCGCCTTTGGCGCTTTTAAGGGGATTACTACGCCGGCGCTGCCGCGGTTGCGCCAGATCCAACCACCGGAAACCGCACTGTGAAAGTCGCGCCATGACCATCGCTTTTTACCTGAGCCATTCCCTGATGCGCCTCCACCAGTTCCTTGACCAGCGCCAGTCCAATGCCGAGCCCGCCGTGATGCCGTTTCGAAGAACCATCCGCTTGTCGAAAACGATCCCAGACATGTGGCAGAAAGTCAGGCGCAATCCCCTCGCCGGTATCCTCGACTTCGATCGCGATCCAGCGCCTGGATTCCAACTCGCCGTCGGGGGCGCCATCCTCGTGCAAGAGTCTTGATCGTACTTTGACGCGACCGCCTGCCGGTGTGAACTTAATGGCATTCGTCAGAAGGTTCCACAAGACCTGCTGCACCCGCTGCGGATCATACTCAATAATCGGCAGGTCCCGGCCCAGGTCCAGTTCGATCGCCAGGTTGTGCGCTTCCGCTGTTTGCTTTACGGCCTGGACCGCATTCAACACCGAAAGATTAATGTCTGAAGGCTGCAGCTCGAGCCGGAATACGCGCCGCTGCAAACGAGACAGATCGAGCAAATCTGAAATGAGCTGGGCCAGCGACGAAGTTGCGTTTTGTATCACCGCTATGCCGCCGGCAACCTCTTTGTCGTTTGCGATCGTATTGCTGTCCGCCAGCAGTCCGACCCAACCTTTTATAGCCGTCAGCGGTGTGCGCAACTCGTGCGACAACGTCGCCAGGAAATCGTCCTTCAGTCGATTCGCTTC
>JBDUCF010000385.1:0-3199 GCA_040003545.1 Pyrinomonadaceae bacterium
CCAGCTCGGCCGCCGATCGCGCCCCCCGCAGTCGCTACCTTCGAGCTGGCACAGCTATTTTTGGGCAACCGGATCCCTTCCCTCCTACTAAACTCCAAGCCGCAGCATTAATTGTTCAGCTTCCGTGTTCGCCTGCTTAATTACGCTTTTCTCGTCGAGAGTTAGCAGCTTTCGCTCCCGCATCACAACTTTTCCATCGATGATTACAGTGTCAACGTCTGTGGGCCCTGTCGAGTAGACGATTGTCGATGTCGGATCGCCGGCCATCGGGCTGTTATGAAGCTCATCCAGACGGACAATAATAACGTCAGCTCGTTTGCCCGCCTCCAGGCTACCTATTTCAGATCCGAGGCCTAAAGCCCGCGCGCCATCAATCGTTGCCATGCGAAGCACTTTTCTGGCCGGCAATGATTCAGGACCATGCAAAACCTTTTGCAGCAAAGCGGCCGTGCGGATCTCGGTGAACATATCCAAACGGTTATTGCAGGCTGCTCCATCGGCGCCGAGGGAAACGGAAATGCCCCGTTCAAGCATTTCGTTGATGCGGGCAATGCCGGAACCGAGCTTTAGATTAGAAGAAGGACAGTGCGCCACGTGAGTCTTCGTGCGCGCCAGAGTGTCCATTTCATGTCCGTCCAAATGAATGCAATGCGCGAGCACAACGTGCGACCCGGAAATTCCCAGGGAGTCGAGGTAAGCGATATTGCGCTGGCCGGTCTCCTGCTCCACGATTTCACATTCCGATTGGTTCTCCGATGAATGAGTGTGAATGATAACCCCGCGATCACGCGCCAGCCGGGAAACTTCAGACAACAATTGACTTGTGCAACTAACCGCAAACCGGGGCGCAAAGCAATAGCGCAAAAGACCGTTCCCGCGGCCGTGCCATTTCTCAAGCAGCTCCAGCGATTCGCTTATGGAATCAGCAGTGGTTTCGCGAAGCGCATCCGGCAAATCGTCGCCTTTGTCCATCATGCACTTGCCGATGGTGGCTCGAAAACCGCTTTCCTCAACCACTTTAAAAATCTCTTCGGTGAAGTTGACGGTTTCCATTGTCAAAGCGCAGGTAGTTCCGCCACTAATCAGCTCAGCGACGCCAAGTCGGCCGGAGGCTCGAATAGACTCCGCGGTATGCGCCGCTTCCATCAGCCAGACCCGCTTCTTTAGCCAGTCAAGCAGCGGCAGGTCGTCGGCGGCGCCACGGAAAAGCGTCTGGCAAAGATGTATGTGGGTTTGGACAAAGCCCGGCAGGACAGCGCATTCGCCGGCGTCGATTACCTCAGCTGATTCCTCGAGGCGGCCGCCAACTTTTTCGATGCGGCCATCTCTTATTAACAGATCACCTTTGACGATAGAGCTCCGCTCATCCATCGTCAAGAGTGTGCCGCCCTTAATGAGAATTGATTTGTTCATCAGGCAGGACAGGCATTCCTGCCTGTCATTTCCAGAACAAAAAGTCCAGAACCAAAAGATGACAGACAAGAATGTCTGTCCTACTCCGCCGCGGATTATGCGTTTACGAATACTGGCTGTAAAGACAAATAAGCGCCCAGGTCCGGGGCAGACCGACATGGTCCGCCGCAAGACCGGGCGCTTGTCTGCATCCTGGTAAGGCCTATCTCTTGTCCGCCGCTGCGGCCTTCGCGCTACTGGCAGCTTCCGCTTTTTCCGGGACCGGTTTTTCTGCGACCGCCCGCACAGGAAGCCCGAGTTTAACTTTCACTTCATTCTCGATACGGCCAAGCAGCTCGGGGTTCTCTTTCAATGATTGTTTAGCATTCTCCCGACCCTGCCCCAGGCGATCGCCTTTGTACGAGAACCAGGCGCCGCTCTTCTCGACCACTCGGTGCGTGCTGGCCAGGTCGAGCAAATCACCTTCCCGCGAAATGCCCTCGCCGTACATGATGTCAAACTCGCAGTCGCGGAAAGGCGGCGCGACCTTGTTCTTGGCGACCTTAACCTTCGTGCGGTTGCCGACAATGCGGTCGCCATCCTTAATAGCACCGATGCGGCGGATATCCAGGCGCAAGGACGAATAGAATTTTAGCGCGCGTCCGCCGCTGGTCGTTTCCGGGTTGCCGAACATCACACCAATCTTTTCACGAATTTGATTGATAAAGATGAAACACGTATTTGACTGCGCCACAATCGCCGTCAGTTTCCGCAAAGCCTGTGACATCAACCGCGCCTGTAATCCAGGCAGGGAGTCGCCCATTTCGCCATCCAACTCAGCGCGCGGCACCAGCGCCGCCACTGAGTCAACCACGATTACGTCAACGCCGTTCGACCTCACCAGCGCTTCCGCAATCTCCAGCGCCTGCTCGCCGGAATCCGGCTGTGAAATTAGAAGCTGATCGATGTCCACGCCCAGTTTTCCCGCATAGTCCGCGTCCATTGCGTGCTCAGCATCAATGTAGGCAGCCACGCCTCCGGCTTTTTGCGCTTCGGCAACGATGTGAAGCGCCAGGGTCGTTTTCCCGGAACTCTCCGGCCCGTAGATTTCAATAACGCGTCCGCGGGGCACGCCGCCAATGCCGATGGCTGCATCCAGGGAAAGCGAGGTGGTGGATATTGCAGGCACATCCGAAACGTCTCGCTCACCCAGGCGCATAATCGATCCTTTGCCAAAACGCTTTTCAATATTCATCAGCGCCGCTTCAATTGCCTTTGCGCGGTCGCTGGTCGAGCGGTCTTCAGCCATAACAAGCATCTCTTTCTACTGCTCCTCTCGTGGATATGCATTGGATTCGCCCTCTATAACCTGGCGAGCATAACACATCTGGCCTGAGAATGGAACAGAGTTTCATATGTGCAACATCGGTTTATTTCCGGAGGGTTTGGGATAGCGAAAACTACGTGGAGCGCCTCGGGCAGCCCTCTCTGCGATCAGGGTGAGGCGGCACATCCTTCTTCCAAAGAATTAGCCTTCTTCCAAAGAACCAGTTTGCCATGAATGCCGCATAAGAATACTCCAGCCGGCGCGATTCCGTCGAGAACTCTTTTTTATTTTTTCAGGCGAAGCTTGTGAGGACGCGACGACTTTCATGCAATGAATCTGGTATGAGTTACGCGATCTAGCTTCCCGGCAGAAGTTTGCGAGCAAACTCGCCGACAGCGCCGGCAACATCAGGCGAGGCGCCGAGCCGTTCTATCTCCGCAACGATCGCCGAACCGACTACTGCCGCGTCCGCATAGCGCC
>JBDUCF010000066.1:0-10773 GCA_040003545.1 Pyrinomonadaceae bacterium
TAAACTAAGAGCGGGGGCATGCCCCCTTCCTGACTGCAAGTCTTCAACGATGTCGCCTTTCAATGAAGGTTATCTAATCAAACCCTTTCAGCGGCATCGAGGCCGGGCGTTGCAGCCAATTGTCCGCTGGATAATGGCAACTACCATCCATAACATGCAGCGTGTACGCGTGACGCGATTTCGCCGAGCGATTTGCGCGGCTCATATGCGGCAACAAAGCATGCAGCACTATCAGGCTTCCCCCCGAAACCTCAAGCGGCGCCGCTGCGTCCACCGGCCAGGGCGTTTCGTCTTGCATCTCGAAGCGCGCGCCACCATCTGGCGGGCGCACAAAGCGCGACTTTAATCCCAGCTTATGACCGCCGGGGATGACCCACAAACAACCGTTCTCCAGAGTGGCATCCTCGACTGCGAACCATAACCCAATCACATGCGGCGGTTCGGAATAAAGAAAAGTGGCATCCTGATGGCAGGTAACTTCGCCGCCGATGTTTGGTTGCTTGAAGATGTACATGGATTGCAAAAGCAGAGGGCGTTCGATGCCGAGGTCTTTGATTAACTGAGCAATCTCCGGCGTTCTGGAAAAGCGGTCGAAAACCGGATCGAGATCGTGAAGCGCGTGGCCGATCTTGTTAATCGATCCCTCCTTGCTTTGCTTCAGGGTGCCATCAGGCGAGAACGCATCCTCTTCAAAAAAGAACCGAATCTTGTCGCCCGATTCCAAAAAATAAGCGTCGCTGGTTCTCGTCTGTTCTCGGGTCGAGAAAATTGAAACTGCTTCCCGCGGATCGAACGACTCAACTAATTTCTCAGCGCGCACCCGCAATGCGGCGCATGAAGCGGGACTGACGAAATCCGGTAATACGAGAAATCCGTCGGCGGCAAACTTGTCTCGCTGTCCGGCCGTCAGTGTTGGAGCAGAATGAGGCACTCTAGCTTTCGTTTCGATTGTTAGACGCGAACAGGCAACCTTGCGGTCGCCTGTGCTAGACTTCGCGAAAATCATGGAGCCGGCTGCCGGAGTTGAACCGGCGACCTTCTAATTACGAATCAGACGCTCTACCAACTGAGCTAAGCCGGCCGTTTACGGAATTGAACTATACGGATGCGCTTTTTCCAGGTCAAGCACACGCACAATTGGCGAACACCGTCGCACGAGCTGCCGCATAATGCCCGTCGCGGCCGTGGTGTGCTCGCGACTGCGCTCTTCTCGTTTTTACTGAGCGCAGTTCCTTCGATCGCAGTTGCGCAAAGGACTGACTCGCCACCGCGGAAACTACCTTCCGCAGAACGGATCGTTGGCGATTACATAAGAGCCATTGGCGGAAAGAAGCGCCTGGCCGCCATAGCTGATGCTACCTATGAATGGAGCGTCAAGCTACAAGAGCAAACCCTGGGGGTGGCCAGGACGCAGATAAAGGCGCCGGTATCTGTCCGTACGACCATGACATTCGGCAACGGCGTTATCGATGCCGCCGCAAATACCAGCTCAGCGTGGGAGCGTGGTCTTGATGGGCACGTGCGGACACTGACCGGCGCAGAAGCGGGCGCCGCTAAACTACAAGGAATACTGGACGCAGGGCGCCTGCTTGACTACAAGCGCTTGAGCGTTCTGGCTCGCGCAGTGGCCGTTGATAATGCCGCGCTCGAGCCCGCCTACGTCGTAGAGTTTTCCCTGCGCAACGGATCGCACTTGCGCTATTCGTTCAGCGTTGCCCGCAAGTTCCTTTTGCAAATCACCGACGAAGCGCGCCGAACCACCACTGTCTTTGGCGACTATCGTGCTGAGAACAACGTGCTCGAACCGCATCGCAAGGAAGTGAACGTCGCCGGCACCGGCTCTTTGACGTTCCTGCTCGAGGGCGTCAAGTACAACACAGGGCTCGCCGCCACTGCCTTCGATCCGCCGCGCGGCACAGAGACCCTGGATATTCCGGGTCTGATGCGCGAGGTTTCGCGCAACCAGGATGTGCTTGAAGAGCGCACTGCCGAGTATGCGTTTACGCAGAAAGAGACGACGCGGGAAATCAACGATCGCGGCGAGCTCAAGAAAGAGACGGTGCGGATTTATGAAGTCTTTCCGGTAGCCAACCGCGACCCGGTGTACAAGCTGATCAGCGAAAATGGTGTAGCACTGTCTGCTGAGCGCGCCGCGAAAGAAGAGAAGCGGGTGCAGGAAGAGTTGGTCAAAGCGGAGAAAGAGGGCCAGGAGAATAAAGAAAAACGGGAACGCCTGAAGGCCGAGCTGGCGAAAAAACGCGCGGCGGGGAAAGCCGAGGAGGATGACCCGGGAATATCGCAGTTTCTTCGGGCCTGTGAATTTGTTTCGCCACGGCGAGAACGTTTTCGGGATCGCGATGCCATAGTCTTTGATTTTCGACCACGAGCGGACTTTCATCCGGCAAACCGGGCGGAGTCTCTGATTTCGAAACTGGTTGGAGTTATCTGGATCGATCCAATCGATCGACAGGTGATGCGTATGGAAGCGCGGCTGGCCGAAGGATTCAAGGTCGGCGGCGGCCTGGTAGTTTCGTTAAGGCCCGGCGCGGCCATGGTAATGGAACAGACGCGTATGGAAGATGGCGTCTGGCTGCCACGCCTGGCGCACTTCAATCTTTCAATTCGTGTGCTCCTCTTCGGGGGAGGCGACATCAACAAGACGTTTGAATGGAGTGACTACAAACATTTCCAGGGCAACGTCGATTCGTACAAGCTGGAATCACCGCCAGGTAATAACGCCCCCACGAAGGACAAACCGCCAGACAGGCTCCGTTAGCAGCCTAGTATTTATAGGGACCGGGTCCTTATTCTTCCGACGCCGCGTAGCGGGGAGTTATCGCTCTGCGCGGCTCTTCAATCATATATGCCGATTCATGCTATAAACATCGCATCCTACGGGGACGCACTCTGTAATGAATGAAGTCACAGTCATCGGTGGAGGGTTGGCGGGTGTCGAAGCTGCCTGGCAAGCGGCAAGCCTCGGGGCGCGCGTCCGTCTTTACGAAATGCGCCCCGTGCTGCAAACGCCGGCGCATCGCACTGACAAACTGGCTGAAATTGTTTGCTCGAACTCGTTGAAGTCGGATGAGCCCGGCACCGCCCCATATCTTTTGAAAGAAGAGCTCCGGCGCGCGGGCTCGCTCGTGATGGACGCTGCGAAGGCTACCCGCGTGCCGGCTGGGGCGGCCCTGGCAGTCGATCGCCATCGGTTTGCCGACTACGTCACCGAACGCATAGCGGCGCACCCGAACATAGAATTAGTCCGCGAAGCAGTGACGAAGATTCCGGAAGGCGCAATCACAATCATCGCCACGGGCCCCCTGACGTCAGACGACCTGACTAAGGAAATCATGCGGCTCACTGGCGATACCCAACTTTATTTTTACGATGCCATCGCGCCCATCGTCTCGGCCGACTCAGTCGATCAGTCGATTGCCTTTCGCGCTGCCCGCTACGGCAAAGGCGGTGACGATTACCTCAACTGTCCGATGGATGAAGAGCAGTACGCGCGCTTTTACCAGGCCCTGATTGAAGCGAAGAGCGTGCCCCTGCATCGCTTTGAAGAGACGCGCTGGTTTGAAGCATGCCTGCCCACCGAAGAGTTAGCCCGCCGCGGCGTTGATACTTTGCGATTCGGTCCGATGAAGCCCGTCGGCCTAATCGATCCACGCACGGGTCGAGAGCCCTATGCGGCAGTGCAACTGCGCCAGGAAAATTTAATGGCAGACGCGTACAGCCTGGTGGGCTTTCAGAATCATCTACGCTATGGCGAACAGGCACGCGTGCTGCGATTGATTCCCGGTCTGGAGCAGGCAGAGTTTCTGCAGTTCGGCCAGATTCATCGCAACACGTACATCAATGCGCCGCAGGTGGTGAACGCCACAATGCAAATGAGGACGCAGCCCGCTATCTTTTTCGCTGGGCAGATTACCGGCGTTGAAGGCTATGTTGAATCAGTGGCAATGGGCTGGCTCGCCGGCGTGAATGCCGCGCGTTTGGCTTGCGGTGAGGAATTAGTCCAGGCACCCCCTGCGAGCGCGACCGGGGCGCTAGCTCGATATGTTTCCAGCGCGACAAAAAAGAATTATCAGCCGGTCAATATTACTTTTGCGCTGCTGGAGCCGCTGAATCAACAGCAGGCGCGGGGACTACGAAGAAAACGTGATCGGCACATGCTGCAGGTGGAGCTCGCGTTAAAAGAATGGGAGGGGTGGCTCGCGCAACTTCAGCAAGCCGCGGTCGCCACCGATGTCGGTCCTGCGGTCGCCGTAACGGCCGTTTGATTCAGGATGTTAGAGAGACTATTCAATGAGCCGTCTCAGACACGCCAGCGTCATTATTCTTATCATTGTGTTCGTAGTCTTTGTGGCGTCTTTGACTACCGGAGCGCAATCCGGCCGGCGCAAAGGTCCGCTGGTAAAGACTTCCAGCAACACCAACTCCCGCACCAAGCCTGCGGCGACAACTGAACAGCCTGAATTAGCCAACCCCTCTTCGCCGCCTAAGGCGACTTCATCGCCGCCCAAAGTTCCATCGGCTGCGGCTAAAGATCAAAATGAGATCGATGCGAACGAGGTCGTGCGTGTCAGCTCGCAACTCGTGCCCGTGCCGGCCACTGTCCTGGATAGCCGGGGCTTTGCCGTCACGAATCTCAAGCTGGAAGATTTTGAGTTGCAAGTGGATGGCCAGCCAAAGCCAATCAGCGAGCTGAGCCGCACGGAAACGCCCGTGCGCATGGTGATGCTCTTCGACAACAGCGGCAGCTTGACCGAATCCCGAGAATTTGAAAAACGTGCCGCTATGCGTTTCTTTCGCAGCGTGATGCGTCCCGTTGATCAGGCTGCGATCTATTCAGTTTCCACGGACGTTATACTCGAGCAGCCTTTGACCGCGGATGTGATGACTCTCGAACGAACTATCGAAGGCTTTGGTAAGCCCGAAGGCTCAACGGCTTTGTTCGACGCGATTGCCGAAGGCGCCGCCTACCTGATTCCGTATCGTGGCCGGCGGGTGATCGTTATCGTTTCAGACGGGAAAGAAAACACCAGCCGGCTGGATTTTGAGACGACGATGAATCGGATTGTGACCGAGGACTGTCAGATCTATGTGGTGCAAACCGGCCTTTATGAAAATGCCAATGTTCGCGACCTGGCAGCGGAGCGCCGGATGCAGCAGTTTTCATCGCAGACCGGCGGCGCAGTTTACATTCCCAAATCAGTGGAGGAGCTGGATGCAGCGTTTGGGCAGATTGCCGCCGACCTGGCGCAGCAGTACGTCTTGAGTTACTACCCCGCTGATGACAAGCGCGACGGCCAATATCACACTATGACGGTTCGCGTAACCACGCGCGCCAACGCCCGGGTGCGTGCCCGCAAGGTCTTTGTGGTGAAGCCGCGGCAGAAGGCATGAAGCCCGCGAAGCGCGGCGATAGCATAAAGCCTGGGGTGGAGCGCAGCGGAACCCCAGGATCGTCGGAGTGCAAACAAAAGAGCCCGCGAAGCGGCCGACAGCTCATTATGATTAAACGCCAGGCGCTATCGCCCGCTTCGCGCGCTTAGGTTTTTTATCTTTCGCCATCCTGGGGTTCCGCTCCGCTCCACCCCAGGCTTTATGCTTTCACCCGCTACGCGGGTTTTGGACATGATCGATAAGCTCCTGACACAGTTCCTCGAGCACTTGCGTTATGAGCGCAACGTCAGCGAGCACACCCTACGAAACTACGCGAGTGATTTGGAGCAATTTCTCGAATACCTCTCGCCCGCGGAAAACAAACCCGGGGAAAAGACTCCAGCGAAGCGTACCTCCTCTCAAAAAAGGAAGCGCAGCGAACCCAATCTGAACCAGATCGATCACATTACGATTCGCGAATGGCTTTCCAGACTGCACACTGCACACAAGAAAAAGACTTCAATTGCCCGCAAACTGGCTGCCTTGCGGACCTTCTTTCAGTTCCTGGTCAGAGAAGGTGTGCTGGAACAAAACCCGGCCAAGCTGGTGGCCACGCCACGTCTGGAAAAGAAGTTGCCGGTGCATCTCTCCATCGAAGACGCCGTTCGCTTTATTGAGACCCCGGACAACGAAACTAATTTGGGCAAACGTGATCGTGCGATCCTGGAATTACTTTACGCCACTGGCGTGCGCGTGGCGGAGCTTACCAAGCTGAATCTCCACGATATCGATTTCAGAAACAAACTACTGCGGGTGACTGGCAAGCGGCGCAAGGAACGCATTGTGCCGTTCGGCGATCCCGCGCTGCAAGCGTTGAAGAATTACCTGGATGTGCGCGACAGTTTTTTACAGCAGGCGGCGCTGGCTGACCGGGACTCGCAAGCGTTGGTGCTGAATTATCAGGGCACGCGCATCACCACGCGCTCGGTAGGTCGAATGGTGGAGAAATATATCCGCCAATGCGCCGGCATCCACGACATAAGTCCCCACGCGCTGCGTCATTCGTTTGCTACGCACCTGCTCGACAGCGGCGCCGATCTGCGTGACATCCAGGAACTTCTGGGTCACGCGCGTCTGTCATCAACGCAGATCTACACGCACGTTTCGATGGAAAAGTTGATTGAGGTGTACGACAAGGCCCACCCGAAGGCGTGAAGGTGGGGCTACTTCTTGATTATGATCTCCACGCGGCGGTTTTTTTGGCGACCTGCCGGATCGTCTGAACCGTCAGGCTTCGTATTCGCCGCTACCGGCTTGGTAGCGCCGAATCCCTGCGTAGTGAGTGGGACCTTTTGCAATCCTTCCTTCTCGACCAGCCAGGATTTAACAGAGGCAGCGCGTCGCTCAGAAAGTTTTTTATTGTAGGCGTCGTTACCCTTGGAGTCGGTGTGACCTTCGATGCGCACGGCGCCCCTGGCCTTTTGCCGGACTATGTCGGCGGCCTGATGAAGCGTTTGCTGAGCCGCCGGCTTTAGGTCGGATTTATCAAAATCGAAGAGCACGTCGGCAGCCAGATCAATGCGGATCTCTTCGCCCGTCTCCTTCACTTCAAGGTCCTGGGCCTTGCCGGCCAGATCTTCGACATGAAAGACGAGATCCAGGATTTTGTTTTTCGCCGGGTCCGGTCTCTGCGTTTCATCCTGGGAAAGCGCTAGCGATACGAAGACGAGCAGCGCCACGAGCAGGACAGTAATTCGGGCCGGCTTGCGATGTTCCATTTCAGAAAACTCCAGTTAATCGGCGAACTTGACTAGCGACTGATAGGTACGTCATCCAACGGTCCGAAATGGGGAATGACGACGCCGATCTTTTGTACCTCATCCGGGGGCGCCGGAAACTTGGCCCATAGATTCGCCCTCGTCTGTGGCTTCAGATCCTTCACCCCTCGACTGCAGACGCAGTTGCTTTCCGTATCCCGCACGACAAAGTATTTCTTCTTGTTCGCACCGTCGACAAGAGTTACGCCACCAATGCTGTCATAGTCTTTGATGTGGTTGGCCTCGTCGCCAAAGTCGTATCCAAAGCTGAGGTTTTTGTCCGAACCATTGACGATGCTGAACTTAAGCGTCAGCGTGCTATCGCTGCCTCGCTTCAGTTCCTGTACCTCGGCGCGCACGCCCGAAGTCTCACCCTCTGCGGTGGCGATGGCCGGTGCGCTGGAAGCTAAGGTCGCCGCAGGCGCCGGCGATGCATTAGCCCCAGCTTGCGGGGAACCGCCAGATCGTGGCGCTTCCCCGGTGGTTGGCTTCTCTTCCTGCTTACTGCAGCCGGCGAGCGATAGGCCCAGCAACATCGACAGCACGCCGCCAGCAAATTGTTTTGAATTCAGCTTGAACATTTTTATCTCCTTATCAAACACGCAAAGGCAGCCGACAGTCCCATCCTACTGTCGGCGATGCTGGCGGGGAGCGTAGAGTTCGACCTGATGATCGGAGCTCGGACCGCAAGCCTGATTCAGTGCTTTCTAACGGCGGCCGCCACTGCCTGACCTTCCCGTTCAAGCGCGGCGCCCACGCTGACTTCGTCACCTTCTTCTTTGCCGGTGGCTGAGGTGTTAAGGGTCGCAACCGCGCTGCCGGTAGGAAACAGTTTGAAATCAACGCGCGACTCGCTCTTCCCCATGCCGCCTGTATCTGCCCCCACCGCTCTACCGAACATACCTCCCAACTTCTTTCCCGCCGAAGCGGTCTTCAAAGCACTGATGTCGGTGTAGAGAACAAAGTCGCACCGCTTGGCTTTGGCTTCGGCGTCCGCTGCCGGCGCCGAGGTTGAATTAAGCGGTATCGCCTCGACACCTGAACCACTGATTTCGCCGATGAGACGCGCTCGCAACGAGTCGCCGGATACTGCGTGATCCGTCTTGTTGTTGATTGCCACCACTCCGACGCGGATGCCGCCTGCCGCTCTGGCGGCCGTCGCCGTCCCCATAGTTCCCGGGCTTTGCTGCCCCGGGTAATTGCCCGTCCCCGTGGTGTCGGCTGACGGCATATACATTTCCTGAAAGCTTGCCGCTTCCGTATAGCCGGCCGGCAGCTCGAAGAGAGCGACGTCCAGTGGCTGGCGAGACAGCTCGATAACTTCTTTAGTCGTTGACGACATCGGACTGCCGTTCGCACCATAAATTGTCGTGGTCTCGATTAGCGGGTAACCAATCTTGCCGGCGCCGCTGCGCCTGAACCGGACTTGATCCTGGCATCCCCCGGGGGCCATGGGCCGGCCCCTCTGGGGCGGACCTTCGAGACCGCAGTTGAGGCCGTATTGCAGATCGACGTACCAGCCGTCGCGCTCCATACGCATCTTGTCCTTCATGCAAGCATCGGGCGATGGTTCGATCATCATGCTGCTCTTCACGTGACGGGCGGTGAAGCCAAACATCTCTTTGCGCTCGCCGGTGTCGGTGGTGTTGATGATGTAGTTAATTATGCCGCCCGTCGTGCGCGGGGCCGCCGGCCCTACCGCCGCCGCACTTTCAGAGCCGTTGCCCGAATCACCCGCAGCCATCGGCGTTATCATGTACTTGCGCGACTGCTCGTTGATCTGGATAGTGCGTTTCAGATCGCACTGCACGATGCTGGTCATGTCCTGACCGTAGTTGTTGGTCTCAGTGCGCTGGCGCGCGCCTTTGATCATTGTGGTGCCTTCGAATGTTTGTCCGCCGGTCGTGGTTTTTTCCGATATCTTGAAATCGGCGACCGGGCGTGGGGGAGGGGTCGATTTGTTTCTTGATTGTTGGGCCAGCCCGGTCAATCCCGCCAGCGAAATGAATACACCCAGGCAGAAAGCGAGGGTCATGGTTCGTTGCCAATAACTTTTAGTCATTGTTGATTAAGTCTCCTTTGGTCCTTGTTTTTTGATCCTTTACGAGCTGTTCGTTGACAGGCTGGGCCCGCCTGCTAACGCAGGCGGTTCTGACCGCTCGCCGCGGCTGTCGTCGGCGGCAAATGTTCAAGATTCAGGCAGCCCACAAACCGGCTAAGCGCATTGCCGCAATACGCGCCTCAAATTTCATAGCGTGGAAATGTCGTCGTCGGATCCTTCCTCTCGCTCGATGGCCTCCTGGCATTTCGCATCGTAACGGGCCGTCGGTACCGCTTCCAGCCGCCGTTCCTCTATCTCTTTTCCGCAGCGGGCGCATTTTCCGTAGCTGCCTTCGTCGATTCGCAACAGGGCCTGATCGATATCGGCGATCATCCGGGAGGCACGCTCACCCAGCTGCAGCGCCATTTCCTGATTCACATCCTGTTGCGATTTATCCACGACATCCTTGGCATTGTCATCAACCGAGTCGATCGCCGCTGCCCGATCGTCGGTGACCTGATTAGTAAGGTCGCGCAGTTGGGTGTGAAGTATCTTCTTGAAGTGCTCTAGTTTTCTTGCGTTCATGTTGAGTGGTTAGCCCGTCCTTGTCCTTATTATGGCATCGCGCCCTCGCGAGTTAATAAATCTCTAGTCCAGGGGAGGGCGAATTATAGCTTACTTAGCGTGGGCGAGCGCAATGCGCAGGATAGAGGGAGCCTGTAATAACGAATGATCTTCGCTGCGGAGTGTGTTATTTGCGTTTTGGGAGTTGCCTCCTGAGATTCCTGCCGTTACATTAATTCAACATGAAGTACTGCAGCATCTGCAATCAGAAGTTCGAAGACAGTGTCAGCTTTTGCCCCACCGACGGCGAGGTGCTGGCCGATGACCTGGGCTCGCTGGTGGGCACAGTGCTCGATGGCCAGTACCAGATCGAATCCATGCTTGGTAAAGGCGGCATGGGCGCAGTCTATGGCGCGCGCCACATCCTGCTCGGCGATCGCGTGGCAATAAAGGTTTTGCCCGCGGAGATGCGCAGCAACGCCGAATGGCTGCGCCGGTTTCGTCGCGAGGGTCAGGCGGCGCGACGCTTTCGTCACCCAAACGCCGTCACCGTTTACGATTTGCGCACCTCCGCCGACGGCACCATCTATATGGTGATGGAATACGTCGAAGGTCACACTCTGGACGCCGAGTTAAGAAAGCGCGGCCGGTTTTCTCCGCTGGCGGCCCTGACAATGCTCGAGCCGATAATGAGTGTGCTGAATGCCGCGCACGCCATGGGCGTTGTGCATCGCGACTTGAAACCGGAAAACATAATGATCGGGAACGCCAACGCCGGTGGCGAACACACCGTTAAGCTGCTCGACCTGGGCATCGCGAAGATGCGGGAGATTGCCGGTGACACTGCCGGCACCACGGCGTTGACGATGGCCGGGCAGGTGGTCGGCACGCCTTACTACATGTCTCCGGAGCAATGGGGTGAACTCCCGCGTGACGGTAACTCGGAGATTGATGGGCGCGCTG
>JBDUCF010000386.1:0-3196 GCA_040003545.1 Pyrinomonadaceae bacterium
CGCAGCGGCCACATCATGCACGCGGCTTTGATGTCCACTCTGCTGCGAAATCGAAGAGCCTGGGACATCGTCGATATGCCAGTGGCGGCCGAGGTTGCGCAGGTGTCCTAGCACCAAAGGCATTCGTTCTCCGCAAGAAGATAGATTTTCCATTTATCATTTCGCATGGAATCGATTTCGACGCAGCTCATTTGTGGAGCTGACATCTGTCGCCTGCTACGCAGGCTCTCGTCATCTGTAATGCGATGGGTTCCCCAGGCTCGGCTACGCCTTCGCCAGGGGCTAACAGTCTGTCGCCTACTACGCAGGCTGAGATCCTAAGGCGTGCCCACAAACTCATAAGCGATTTTTAGATGCAGCAGCCCCGGCGAGATTTCAGGGCGAATTTCTTTTGCCCGCAGACGCAATGCGCCCCCGGCCGGCGCAATTGGAACCCGCGCGGACAGCTGGTCCAGGGTCAGGATTGTAAAAGGATTATACCGAACGTCGATCGCGTTCTGCGCCAGACTGAGAAGTGATCCGCTCACCAGCGAAGGGACGTTCGTCAGACGAACCTCTTCGACTCTGACCCGTCCAGTCAGCGCCTGGCGCCCGCGGTCAAACTCTAAATTCACTATGGCGTTGGCCGAACCTTCGAATTGGATACACCCTAACAGGGACGAATAATAGGAACCGGCAAATGCCAGCGGGGCGCTGATGCGGCCGCTTTCAAAATGCACGGCGGTCCTGACGCCACCCACCTCTCGCTTCAATACCGCAACACTGGAGCAACCGGACTCTCCTGACTGATCGCCGCGGTTAAGCGTAACCGATGGCTCTTTCAAATTGTTGAAGATGGCGTCAAGAAATGAGTTGGCGAATTGTTCGTTTATCGTGATGTCGGCTTCCGGCGCGGCAATTGAAACCACTTGGCGGCGACGCGTAACCGACTCCTGGGCCGGCACGCAAATCGAAGCTGTTACGAGAATCAACAGCGCCAGGATCGCTTTGAATATGGCTGGTACCTTAATCATCTCTAATACTCCCAATTCGTTCTGATGTATGAACTGCCGACAAGGTTACCACGTTTGTCAGAACCGCCTGCGGTAGCGGGCGGGCCTGGCCACCTTTGTCACAACCGCCGGCCGTAGATTCACGATTTACCCTTTACCATTTACTATCTCTCCATGCGAAAAAGACAATTCGGCCACACCGGCTGGCAGGTTAGCGAGATCGGTTACGGAATGTGGGGCATGGGTAGCTGGTCGGACTCGGATGATCACGAGTCCCTCCAATCGTTGCAGACCGCGGTTGAACTCGGCTGCAACTTCTTCGACACTGCACACGCTTACGGAGATGGCCACAGCGAGAATCTTTTAGGGCAGACCGTTCGAGCCAGTCGGGATAAACGCCTCTACACCGCAACCAAGATCCCGCCTAGAAACAAACAGTGGCCTTCGCGGCCGGAGTTCAAGCTCCAGGATACTTATCCGCCGGATCATGTCGAAGAATATGTTCATCGCAGTCTCGAGAGTGCCGGGCTGGAAAGTTTTGATGTGATCCAATTTCACACCTGGGAAGACGATTGGTTACGCGATGACCGCTGGCTCTACAAACTGGATGACCTTCGCAGCCAGCACCTCCTCAATGCAATTGGCATCAGCCTGAATCGATGGGAACCCTGGAACGGCGTACGCGCAGTCAGGACCGGGCAGATTGATTCCGTCCAGGTCATCTACAACATCTTCGATCAGAATCCGGAGGATGATTTGTTCCCCGCGTGCGAGGAGATGAAGGTCGCCGTGATTGCGAGAGTGCCGTTCGATGAAGGATCACTGACGGGTACGCTCACGAAAGACAGCCGTTGGCCCGAAGGTGATTGGCGCAACACTTATTTCGTTCCCGACAATCTCATCGAAAGCGTCGAGCGCGCGGACGCTTTGAAAGAACTTCTGCGTAAGTGGAACCAGGAGCATTCATCTCAGATCACAATGCCCGAGCTGGCCCTGCGCTTCATCCTTACCAATCCAACTGTCAGCACGATTATTCCCGGCATGCGCAAACTGTCTCATGTGGAATCAAACATCGCCGCCGGCGGTGCCGGTCCTCTATCCGACGACCTGTACCAAGAACTCAAGCAGCACCGCTGGGTACGCAAACCCACCCCCTGGTCGCAGTGAAGAGGCGGTACCACAGTCGGTCCTTATGGAGTGCGCTGACCTATCAGAGCTTTTCTCCGCGGCGGCTTGACTGCCGCGTCCCTCCGTGGCGATTTCGCGCTCCGCGAATGCCCGCGACAAGTCGCAGCCAAAGCGGTGACAAGTCACCGCACTCCAAAAGGGACTCGGGCCTGCCCTAACCGACCCAATGAGTCAACCACCCGGCAAAGGCGAGCCAGGCGTGCGTGCCTCCGATCATCAGGCGCAACGGCTGTGACGCGACTATCAACAGGGTCGCCAACGCCGTAGCGCGATGGATGCGCTTCAGCGTAATGAGGTCGTAGAGAATACAAACGACAATGAAGACGTCGGTCAGAGCAAAGAATGCGGGCGGGCCCGCCTGAAGAAAGGCGAACGGCAGCCGGGAAATCGCCGCCGCCAAAATCGAAATGGTGGCGAGCAGCATCAGCCTTTTGTGAATGTCGGGTCGACGCCGGAAATAGAAACCGGCCCCCACCAGGATGGCGAAGATCAGCATGTCGACGAGTGGAATCACCAGAAAAGCGAGCGGAGCTGTTCCCGCGAGAGGAGTTGCGTTCTGGCTGGTCCGGACGACCGCCGTAATAACTCCGACGATTACCACCAGGACTCCAATTACTCCACCGGCAATTCCCAAACGCCGGTGGATGTCGGTCCGGTGAGCCGCGACGAGCGTCGTCTGTATCAGAAACAGCGCGAGCCAGGACGTGAACACGAAGCCGTGCAGGTGAAGCAAAGGCATCAGCGGCGTCGTAGTGAAACGCGGCCGGAGATAATAGGTCGGCGCAAAGCCGGCAAAGACAGTGATCACCACCGCGATCGACATGCCAATGTAGAACCAACGCTCTCGTCGCCTGCGGGTCAATGCGGGGGTTAATTGCATGTTCTTAGTTTATTAAGCAGGTCGCCACCAAGGCGTAGCAGAGCAAAGAGCGCCTTGTATCACGTTTTATTTGAGTATGTCGATACCTTGTACTCAGAAATAAACCCACCGGCGCCTTTGGAGTGCGGCGACTTGT
>JBDUCF010000387.1:0-3195 GCA_040003545.1 Pyrinomonadaceae bacterium
AATGAAAGCGGCGCACCGCGCCTCGGGAGCTGAGATGGTGACGGTTGCAGTCAGGCGAGTACCGTTGGATCGCAGCGCCGAATCGTTTCTGGACCATCTCGATCCAGCGCTACAGATTCTGCCGAACACCGCCGGTTGCTACACGGCGGAAGAAGCCGTGCGCACAGCGCGGCTGGCGCGTGAAGCACTGGGAACGGAACTCATCAAGCTCGAAGTCATTGGCGATCAGACGACGCTGTTTCCCGACAACGAGCAAACCCTGGAAGCAGCGCGCATTCTGGTGCGCGAAGGCTTTGTCGTCCTGCCGTACTTCAACGACGACTTGATCATGGCGAAGAAGCTTCTCGATGCGGGATGCGTAGCGGTTATGCCACTTGCGGCGCCGATTGGATCCGGACTGGGCGTGCAGAACCCCGCAAATCTCCGCATCATGCGCGAGCAGCTGCCCGATGCGACCATCATCGTGGATGCCGGGGTGGGCACAGCCAGCGATGCCGCGATCGCGATGGAGTTGGGAGCAGATGGAGTATTAATGAATACGGCGATTGCGGAGGCAGAAGACCCAGGAAAGATGGCCGAAGCAATGAAGCTCGCGATCGAGGCGGGAAGACTGGCCTACCTGGCCGGTCGCATGCCGAAGCGTCTGTACGCCAATGCCTCAAGTCCGCTCGCGGGCGTTATCCGGTAGGTATAGTCCATGGAATCAAAGCTCTTGAGACCGATCTAAAACATCTTCATTCGTTTCTTAAACTCTTTTCTCGTTTTCCTTGCCTCCGGCGTCTGAAAGTAGTAAACAGCGGCTGCCAAAACCTGGGCTGTCCTTTGGCCCATTACCCTCAAACAATCTCTAAAAGGAGGAAAAGCATGAAAACCATTTTCCGCGCGGCGAGCCCTTTGCTGTTATTGCTTGCGTTCGCAATGCCGCTGTTCGCGCAGAACCCAAACGTGGCGATTCGACTCAACGCCGGTACCGGCGCCGGGGAATACTGCGTTAAAGGAAGCCTCAAGAACCTTAGGCCGATGATTATCGGCGTGTCGTACATTGAATTGTGGATTTATGATGCCCGGACCTGTAAACGGATTTGTGTAACCCGCAAGGTTATTAACCAGAAGATCAAGTCCTGCGATATCCTGGACTTTGATCTGTGCTGCAAGAATCCGTCACCGGCATTCGTCCCGGCTATTTATTATGTCCGCGTGCACCACTCGGCCGGCATTAACGAAGAGTGGGTCTTCCCGACCTAGAGAAATGAACGAAGGCGAGCAGCTAGGGCCTTTGGCGATGCTAATGAGATGGGGCCACTAAGATTTCACCCCGCTGAGGGCGCCCCGTTCGGATTATCGATCACGAATCGCCACGAGCCGTCCGCCTGCTGCCGCAGCACATCGCGAAGTTTGTCCTGCTAGCTCTACAGCGCTTCCGGTCCGCTGCCCTTCAGCGTCCATCTGTAAAACAGAAGGGCTATGTCGCCCGCCTGAAAAACCGTTGGCCGTTGCAGATCAAATTTTGCCTTTGACGATGATAAGCCCGCTGAAGCGGGCTTACTCAGTAATGTGATTGGCTCGACCCGGCCGTAAAACGGCCGGTCTAGTAACCCTTCGGGAAAGCCGCGTGAACGCGGCTCAGGAAATCATCACGTCCCTCTACCACGTTCTTCGGATTGGGTGCGCTTCAGTATTGAAGATAACTTTGTCGAAGTTCAACGTCTTTGGTGGAGCGAAAAGTAGATAGAAGTATTTGAAGGTCTCCGCGAAGAGGAAGCTTTGCATAGAGTCCGTTTTCTCTTTGGTGACCACATTCTTCAATGCGGCATAGCCTTCGTCAGTGCGGCAGTATTTGGCGAAGTCCTCGAACAGTGTGCTTCCCATCTGCAGGTATCGAGGATCCTTGCTGAAGTGAGAAAGGTAATATGCCGACTCGACTATCTCCGGCCGTAGGGGATATCCGGAAGATGTAACTCCCATGGTCTTGTAGTCCAGTTCCTCCGGCTCTATGCCGTTGAGTTTCCACATTCGGAAAGATGAATTCTGCAAGCGCTTCGCGCGCTTTAGATCGCCGGAGAGTGCCAGGACGGCGGGAAAGAAAGCATCCAGTGCTCCGAAGGTTGTTGCAGTGCGTTTGCCTGTGTTCATGTCAGCGTGGCCATACCAAAGATCTACAAAAGGCACAGGCCCGACGAGTGTTAACTCCTCTCTCCGGACTTCATCTGACAAATACCCATTGATGGCCGCAATACTGTTCAGCCACATGCGAGCGCAGTCTTCGTCGCCGAACAACAACCAGCATTTCAGAAGGTACTCGTAATAGCTATCGATGGCGCCACTGATATGACTGTCGGTGTCGGTCCATTCCCCGGTTTCGACATTGATCCAGGTGCCGACCAAGCCAATTGCCGATCGTCGTTTGTAAATCTCCACCAGCGCGCGCTTCGCTTTGTCGTAGAAGATGGGACGATGGGTCAGCTTGCTGAGCGTGCCGAACTCGATCAGCAAAGTTCCGGCCTCCGCTGGATTCGTGACTTCGCCGCGAACCTTGCCGGTCTTGAGATTCACGTAACGATAGGGCAGTCCGGTAGGCGACTCGAAGACCGGCAGTAAACGGTTTCCCAGGTCTTCCGCGAGATTCAAGAGTCGCTTGTCGCCGGTCAGTTGATAACTGGAAAGCAGACCACCCAGCAGCCGGATTGTAATTTCGAAGTTTTGAACGGAGATGTCTTTATCGAAAGAGAGGTTCTTGACGATGTATTCCCTCGTGAGCGCCGCCTCGTCTTTGAATCCCATCAGGATCATCGTGTCGAGGGCATCGACCGGGGTCATCAGTAACGGCTGCGCATACCAATCGTGATAAGTCTTAGTCAAAGGCCGCAGGTCATCGTGACCCCACGCATATTTCTTGTAGCCAGTCCACGCATGCAGGAACTCGGCCTTTACGCGCGCGGCTTCCTTTTGTTTGTCGAGCCTTTGGGCAGACGCCGGTGGGGCGCAGATGGACGGGACGCAGATGGAGAAGACTAAAAGGAAGGCTGCGAGTTTCAATCTCATGGAGGCCGTGGTGTAGAGCAAGTTGTTGCCGGTTCGCACACTGACAGGCTATTAATGTACGCAAACTGGCAGTTTGCGTTACGGGACTCGTCTTAGAGCGGGCAAGGATATTGTTACCAGCAGGCCGCCGTCAATGGCGTTGGCGGCAGCGAC
>JBDUCF010000388.1:0-3195 GCA_040003545.1 Pyrinomonadaceae bacterium
GTACGCGGCGCCAAGCTACTGGAATGTCCTCAACCCGCCTGAGAATCAGGAGAAATGGCCCGTAACTAACGTCTCGCTTAACGACGCCAAGGCTTTTGCTGCCTGGCGCTCGAAGCGTGACAAACAAAAGTACCGGCTACCTAATGAAGAGGAATGGGAATACGCCTCTAGAAATGGCGCCCAAGGTACACTCTATCCATGGGGCAACGAATGGAAGGATGGTTATGCCAACGTAGATGCGAACTCACTCAAATCGGTGGGAAGCCACCCTCAGGGCGCCTCGCTGCGGTGGGGAGTGATGGATCTTATAGGCAACGCCTGGGAATGGACTTCCACTAAGGCCGGACCCTATCCAGGCAACACACTTCTGAATATCCCGCCGGACCGGTATGTTATTCGAGGCGGTGCTTTCTCGGACCACTCGCGCGGGCCCGACGCGATTATGGCAACTCGCCGTTCGTATATTTCTCCATCAAGTAAAGAATCCACTGTCGGCTTTCGCCTCGTTCGCGATGAACCGTAGCCCGTCGTGGCCGCAGCTTGTTTGCTCCGTGGGGAGAAACTCCCTGAAGCGGCGAGATGTTCAGTTTGATGATATTCCGAAGCGCTTTCGGAATCTACGGCCTGGCATTCTTCAAATAGTCCCGCGCCTCGCGCAATTCCGGCAAACCTTCATCCGCCTGTTTCCACTGCTCCAATAACCTGGCGTAGAAAGAAGCCGCTCCCGGCTCATCGCCGATTCGTGATGCCGCGCGAGCCGCGCCGAGCAGGGAACGGGCCCGGTTTGGCTGCCGCAATAACGCTGACCTGAATTGTTCAAGGGCTGCCTCGGGTCTTCCTGCTCGCAACAATATCTCTCCAAACAATTCGTTCGAAGGCTTTATGAGTCCGGGCGGGCCGGAAGGAGGTCCCATCTGTTCTTCCAACCCAATCGCCTTTTTCATCAAGTCGATCGCTTTGGTGTGATCCTGTTTCATCGAGGCGGCAAGCGCGGCCACCTCCAGCTGTCTTATCTCCAGCATTACGTTTGCTAAAGGAACGCTGGCGGGGGTCGCTTTTAGTCCGGCGAGACTCTTCTCCACTTCCGGCGAAACACTGACCGCGTCCGCCAGCCCGCGTATGAACAGCGGTAGTGTTTCACTTCTGTTGGAAGCGCGAACAGTGCCTGGTCCACTCTTGGTCACGGGTTGCGCGCTGGCGTTCTGGCCGTGTCCACTGTGAGCGCCTTGCATATCCTGCATGGCTGGCAGATCTCTCCCCGCTGAGGCCGCCTGGCCCACCACCACTTGAGCATCAACGGGGAAAAGTGTGCGTGCCAGTTTCCAGCGTTCGGTTTCCACCACAAAAGCCGCGGCCATGTTTGCGTAGTTATTCTCGTAATAATTGGGCCGCAATTTGTTGTCGTAGCTGGATTCGGACATCGTCTTCTTCATCAGAGCCAGCAACTCTTCGGCCTTGTTGTATCGACCCTGTTGCAGATACACGTAGAGCAGCCAATGCAGGCTGTGATAGTCGCGAACATTGGGCGAGAGGTTCTTCCGTTTCATCCAGGCATCCGATGTTTCCCAGGACGACTCATTCGAGGCCGCGGCCTCCGGCCACATTCCCAACTGGAGGAATATGTGCGCAGGCATGTGGCGCGCGTGATGGGCTTCCGGCGCAATACTCGCGTAGCGGCGCGCGGCGGGCAAAGCGAGAATGGCATGCTCCGGGTCGTCGAAAGCGTGAATGATGTAGTGTGCCGCTCCCGGATGGTTGGGGTTCTTTTGATAGACCTCTAAGGCGATGGCTCCCGCGCGCGCCTGCAGCCGGTAACTTTTCTCTTCGGGTCTCACCAGACCCAGGAGTGACAAAGAGTAAAAGGCTGCCGCATCAAGGTCGTCGGCATAATCGCGGTAAACCTTCTCCATGGCCGCGGAATAAGCGGTGTCGCGCTGGCGCTTATCGCCCTCGCCGTAGAGCAGTTTGACAGCTCCCAGATATGCCCGCTCCCTTGCGGTGAGTTTGGATGTTTCTTTTATCTTACCGAGCACCTGGCGCGCGGCGGCAGTATCCTGCTCCGACCAGAGCGGGTGGTTGTGGGCCATCGCCTCACCCCAGTAGCCCATCATGAAATCTGGCTCGATTGTGGTGGCTTCTCGAAAGGCCTCTAGCGCCTCTTCGTACCAGAAGGAATGGAGGGCCGCCAGACCTCGCAGGAAATGTGCCTGCGCCTTTTCTGAGCCCGAGGTGGGAAACTCAACCTTTCCCAGTTGGGAGTTCTGTGCGCTCACGTTGGCGGCCAGCGCCGCCACTAAGACAACCAACAGAAATGGTCTTTTCCGCTGTGATAGTAAATGCTGCATGATCAACCTCCATTTGGAAACCCTCTCGCTTCGGGTGCCGTGGTTGAGAGTACAAACTTTAGTTTGCTGTTGATAACCAGCAAGCTAAAGCTTGTACTCTCAACACCTGTTATTCCGCTGCTTCACTTCTTGCCGATGCAATAAAGGTTCTGAGCGGTCCGTATGAAAATCTGACCGTCGGAAATGGCCGGTGAACTCAGACAATAATCGTTCAGCGCGTTCTCGGCCAACACTTCAAATGCTGGTCCAGCCTTAACCACTGTCGTTAACCCATCTTCATTCGTCACGTAGATCTTCCCGTCGGCCAGTACCGGTGATCCGCTGTAGGTTCCCGGCTTAATGCGTTGCTGGGCGTAAATCTCCGCTCCGGTCCTTGCATCAAGACACCAGATGATTCCACGGTCGTTAACAACGTAAAAATACTTTCCATCTGTCACCGGCGTGGGAACATCGGGGCCATTAGTCGTCGACCATAGTAAATGCGATCTGGAGATGTCGCCGCGGCCACCGGCCTTCAAAGCGAGCAGCGGCCTTACTCTTGTTGGCGCATAGATGATGTTGTCAAAAATCACGGGCGAGGCGACGGTGCGATGGAAAGGATCATTATCGGGGTTGAGGCCGTTGGCCCGCCAGAGTTCCTTTCCGGTAGCCGGATCGTGTCCGGTTACGCAGTCGCCTCCAGTAATCACAATCTCGGCAGTTTTGCCCTGACGGAGCAGCCCGGGCGTGGAATAGGAATCAGGTGATTCACGCACGGCATTGGTTGGTCGCTCGACCTTCCAAAGCGTCTTGCCGGTTTTCGTATCTATGCGCAGCAGGTAGGAAGGGTCGTCGGTCTTCATTCCGTGCA
>JBDUCF010000389.1:0-3179 GCA_040003545.1 Pyrinomonadaceae bacterium
AAAGCTCGATTCCTCATTGTTTTTGGGGCTCCTCCTTGAAGCTTCCAGTTCGAATGTTCGGGTTTCTTGTGCAGCTCACGGACTCAACGAAACTAATTTCAGTTAAAGTAAAGATAGCTAAGCCCGCCTCCCGAATTACTAGCCGCGCAGAACGCTGTCCGACTCGGTTATTTGGTACAAGAACACAGCCAATGCTGGAGTAATTCCAATTTCAAACGCCATTTAAGGGCATATGGACCAGGGCGAATAAAAAAAGAAAGGAGGCCAGCGGCGAGCCGCGAGCCTCCATGGATTTTGCCGGATTCAGACCGTTAGCCGATGTTAATCGCCGTTGGTACCTCCGGCTGCTTCGGCCTTGTTTGCTTCCTCGCGCAATACAGCTTTGCGCGAGAGCTTGATCTTGTTGCCTTCCTTCGCAATGCATTTAACTATGATCTGCTGGCCTTCGCGTAATTCGTCGCGCACGTCCTTGATGCGTCGATCGGCAATCTCCGAAATGTGCAAAAGGCCGTCAGTTCCCGGAAAGATTTCGACGAAGGCGCCAAAATCAACTATGCGAGAGACGGTGCCGACGTATGTCTGACCGATCTCCGCTTCGGCCGTAATACCGCGGATGCGGTTTACGGCGGCTTCAGCCGCTTCACTGTCGGCCGTCGCAATTGAGATGGTGCCGTCGTCTGCTACGTCGATCTTCGCGCCGGTCTCTTCGACCAGCGCCCGAATCACCTTCCCGCCTGGTCCAATCACGTCGCGGATCTTGTCGGGATTGATCTTGATCTGGATGATGCGCGGCGCATACTGCGACATGGCAGCGCGCGGTTCGCTTATGGCCTGGTCCATGGCATCGAGGATATGCATACGCCCTTTCTTTGCCTGCTGCAAAGCGTCGGCCATTATTTGCGCATTGATGCCGCCGACCTTAATGTCCATTTGCAGCGCGGTGATACCTTCGCGCGTGCCGGCCACTTTGAAGTCCATGTCACCGTAATGATCCTCGGCGCCGGCGATGTCGGTCAGGATCGCGTACTTGTGACCCTCCATCACCAGCCCCATGGCCACGCCCGCTACCGGCGCCTTCAAAGGAACGCCGGCATCCATTAACGAAAGGATGCCGCCGCAGATCGTAGCCATCGAAGATGATCCGTTCGATTCAGTGATGTCGGAAACAATGCGAAGCGTGTAGGGAAATTCGCTGGCGTCCGGCATCACCGCTTCGATAGCGCGGCGCGCCAGTGCGCCATGTCCAATCTCGCGCCGGCTCGATGAACCGAAGCGGCCGACTTCACCGACCGAGTAATGCGGGAAGTTGTAATGGAGCAGAAAGCGGCGCTTAACCTCTCCCTTTTCGATATCGTCTACGAACTGCTCGTCCTCTTTCGTGCCGAGCGTAGTGGTAACTATCGCCTGCGTCTCGCCGCGGGTGAACAATGCCGAGCCATGCGCCCGCGGCAACCAGCCAACCTCGCAGGAAATGGGCCGAATCTCTCCGAAGCGCCGTCCGTCCGGCCGCCGGCGATTATTGAGAATGTCGTCGCGAAAGATGGTTTCCTTCAAGTGATCGAAAACCTTCTTGGCCATCTGGCGTATCTCAGGCTGATCTTCGGGATACGACTCGACAACCTCTTTTTTAAGCGCATCAACGGTGGCGTAACTGGCGCGTTTGTCCTGGGCAGTGGTGTCGAGCGCGGCCCGCAGACGATCGCTATAGTTCTGTTGAATCTCGCCCAACATCTCTTCATTCAATACCGGCGGCGTCACTTCGCGCTTCTGCACATCCAGGGCCTTGTAAAGCTCTTTCTGCCAGCGGCAAAGCCGGTTGATCTCTTTGTGCGCCAGCATCAGCGCCTCAACCATGATTTCTTCGGAAACTTCCTCCGCGCCCGCTTCTACCATGACGATGGCTTCTTCCGTGCCGGCAACGATCAAGTTCAAACGCGACTCGCGCACTTCATCGTAAGTCGGATTGACTAGGTAACGCCCTTCGATCAGGCCGATGCGCACGCCGGCAATCGGATTGAGGAAAGGGATATCGGAAAGATAAAGCGCGCACGAAGTTCCGGTGATGGCAATGACGTCGGGATTGTTATCCTGGTCCGACGAGATGACCGTGGCGATGACCTGGGTCTCGTTCTTATAGCCTTCGGCAAAGAGGGGACGGCAAGGCCGGTCGATGAGCCGGCAGGTCAGGACTTCTTTTTCATTGGGCCGCCCTTCGCGGCGGAAGTAGTTGCCGGGGATTCGCCCGGCCGCGTAATTGGATTCGCGATACTCGACCGTAAGCGGGAAGAAGTCTATTCCTTCTCGCTGGGTTTGGGCGCCAACGGCCGCGACCAGCAGCATGGTGTCGCCATAACTGATGACTACGGAACCGTCGGCCTGCTTGGCGACGCGACCGGTTTCGACGGTCAGTTCCTTGTCGCCCAGCTTGATCGATTCTTTCAGGTATTTTCTAACTGGCATGTTCGTTGTCTCCTTACAAACGATAGACCACTGACAGTGGACGATGGCGGATACCGATCCGCGACGATTCCCTGATCAGGGTAAAAACGAAGGCGGCAAGAGCCACTAGCCGTGAAGCTCTTGCCGCCTTGCGGAATTTGCTTAAGGCACGCGCGTCCGCTTGTCTCCGGAAGTCGCCGTCACGTTCGGCACCGGTTTAAGCTCTTCGACTAGACGCGGGCTGTGTAATACCGAGATTCGAAGTTTCTCGTTCCTTTTACGTCGGTGGGGCTGGAGACTTCAGTCTGCAGCTTGTTCCGCGAGGTAGTACAGACCAAAGTCTGTGCCACAATTAGCGGCGCAGGCCCAACCGGCCGACGATTTCGTGATAGCGCTCAATATCCTTCTGTTTTAAGTAATCAAGCAAGCTCCGACGCTGCGAAACCATTTTCAGCAATCCGCGGCGCGAGTGGTTGTCCTTCTTGTGCGTCTTGAAGTGCTCGGTGAGCTCGTTGATTCTCTGGCTAAGTAGTGCAATCTGCACCTGGGGTGATCCCGTGTCGACTTCGTGGGTACGAAATTCGGTTAAGATTTTTTCTTTCGCTTCTTTTGCTAACGCCACTGCTAAAAATGGCCCTCCTGGACTGGCAGTACGACCGTCAGTGACGGCAACCGCTGAAGATTCAATTGCGTTCGTAAAGTAACACGCGGTTTGCGAAAGTGTCCAGCGAAGAGCAATC
>JBDUCF010000390.1:0-3163 GCA_040003545.1 Pyrinomonadaceae bacterium
GTTTCGTTCTCGCTTGATAGCTTCTTCGTAACTCTCGCGGGCGCGCCTGACCGATTCGATTTCCGAAACCTCGGCCACCGGCACGTCCCACCACGACTCGTAGCCGGGCACGCGCACCTCTTTATCAACTTCGATTACGATGACGGTGGTTCGTTCCTCCCGCCCTGCTTCCTCCAGCGCCCGGTGCAGATCGTCGCGGGTCGTGGCGCGAATCACGTGCGCTCCCAGGCTGGCAGCATTAGCAGCGAAGTCCACCTCCAGCCGCGCACCATCCAGTTGGCCGCTCTCGGCACGGCGCGCTTTGTAATCGGTTCCGAAGCCGCCCGAACCCAACGCCTGCGACAGCCCACCAATGCTGCTGAAGCCATAGTTATTGAGCAGGATGATATTCAGTTTGTAGCCTTCCTGGATCGTGGTAATGATCTCGGATGACATCATCAAGTAAGAGCCGTCGCCCACCATCACATAAACCTCGCGTGCGGGATCGGCCATCTTCACCCCAAGTCCGCCGGCAATCTCGTAGCCCATGCATGAGTTGCCATATTCGAGGTGATAGCCTTTTGGATTCTGCGTGCGCCAAAGTTTGTGCAGGTCTCCCGGCAGACTGCCTGCGGCGCATACCACTACGTCCTCCGGCTTAGAAAAATCGTTAACAATCCCGATGACTTCGCTCTGGCTAATCGGAGGTTCTTGCTCGCGATTAAATAAGCGTTCGACCTCCGTTGTCCATTGCTCCTTGAAGGGGGCGATGCGGGCCGCGTATTCGTCATTAACTCGATAACCCTGCAGCGCCTGATGAAGTTCATCCAGCGTGACGCGCGCATCGGCGACGAGCGGAAGTGCCGCGTGCTTGTAGGCGTCGACCTCAGCCACGTTGATATTGATGAAGCGCACGCCGGGATTCTGGAAGGCAGTTTTAGACGCGGTCGTAAAATCGCTCAGGCGCGTGCCCACCGCGATCACGAGGTCGGCTTCGCGCGCGATTATGTTAGCGCCGGGGGTTCCGGTCGCGCCGATGGCTTCGAGATTCTGCGGATGCTGCCATGGCAAGGCGCCCTTGCCGGCCATCGTCTCTCCAACCGGGATGCCCGTCTGTTCGACCAGGCGCGCCAGTGTTTCACACGCATCGCTGTAGATCACCCCGCCGCCGGCGATGATAAACGGCTTCTGCGCCGCGCGAATCCATTCCACGGCGCGAGCGAGCAGCGCCCGATCTGCTAACCCTCGCGGGATATGCCAAACGCGTCTATCGAAAAATTTGCCGGGATAATCCCACGCCTCTGCCTGCACGTCTTGCGGGAGCGCCAGCGTTACGGCGCCGGTGTGTGCGGGCGAGGTCAGGATCCGCATCGCCTCCATTAAGGCGGAGGGCAATTGGTCCGGGCGATTAATGCGATCCCAGTAACGCGAAACAGGCTTGAAAGCGTCATTAACCGAAATATCCCGGGAGGATTCTGACTCTAGTTGTTGGAGGACAGGAGCAACCTTACGGCTAGCGAATATATCTCCAGGCAGCAGTAGCACGGGGAGGCGATTGATCGTCGCTGTCGCCGCGCCGGTAATCATGTTCGTCGCCCCGGGTCCTATTGATGAAGTGCAAGCGAAGGTGCGAAGACGATTGCTCATCTTCGCGAAGGCCGTGGCCGTATGGACCATCGCCTGTTCGTTGCGCGCCAGGTAATATCGGAAGCTGGGCGTTTGCTGCAACGCTTGACCCACACCAGCCACATTGCCGTGTCCAAAGATACCCCACACGCCGGCAAAAAACGGCCCCTCTGTTCCATCGCGCTCGACGAACTGATTTTGCAAAAACGTGATGAGCGCCTGGGCTGTAGTTAATCGCTGCGTCTTCATTGTCGATGCAATTTATTGATGTAATTTAGCCGGTTTCAATCTAACTCCGTTTAGAGAGCGCACTTGTGCGCCTGTCTCGCGCTGCCACAAACCATGCTTGAGCTATTTTCACCGCGGCGCACAAGTGCGCTTTCTAAACATGCAAATTTTACCGATTCGCGCCGGCTGTGGTTGTCGCCGCGTGTGCATTGTTGATGCAACTCAATCGATTCACTTTATCATCCGTTCCATCCTACACGGCTTGACTTGTTACGCGTTGAAAATAACCGGCGATCTCATTGATGTCGGCTACTGGCGCTGACTCCTCTGCCTTCATGGCACGTTCGACTGTCCAGTTGTGGTGAATGATTGAGCCTGCAGCCTGGGCCACAACCAAAGGATCTTCGGGGCCCGGGTAGAGAACGTTCCGTCCAACCAGAGCGCCACGCACGTTCGGTCCGGCC
The DNA here is from genome assembly GCA_040003545.1 of Pyrinomonadaceae bacterium. Classification (GTDB taxonomy): domain Bacteria; phylum Acidobacteriota; class Blastocatellia; order Pyrinomonadales; family Pyrinomonadaceae; genus DASXRU01. Next base: position 2,298 of record JBDUCF010000390.1, read on the forward strand.
GAAAGCCCAGCTGCGATTTCTCGTAACAGGGGCGTGGCGTCGCCAACCGACTCGCCGCCAAGCAGTAGGATCGGCAGGGTCGTAGCTTCAGCAACGACCTTATAGTCTTCGCAGTAAGGCAACTTCAACCATAGGTAACGACTGCTGTCGCCTAATGCCGAAGCCACACCAACGATCTTCGCCAAAGCCTCGGCAGTTTTTACCACCTTATAGTTGTTATTGTCTTTGACTACGGGTAAAGGCTCGAGAAATGTCGGCAGACCCAATGCATTCATTTCTGTAACCGCTCTGCTGCAATAGAGCATGGTATTGAGGGAACTGTTTTCTTCATCGCAGAGGCGCAGCAGGAGTTTTGCCCCATCCAGGTTCAGGTCGGCACAGGTAGCCGGCGACGCGCCGGTAATCGGATCATCCATTTCCCATCCAGCTCCAGCCAGGCCGCCACGATTGAGGCTCGCAATAAGCAGCCTGTCATCCAGTAGTCCAGGACCACCCGCTTCAAGAATGAGATGGTGAAGGAATAATAAGTCTTCGAGAACGTCCATGGTCGCCATCACGCCATCGACGACATCGCTCTGCAGCACACGCACAATGCGCGCGAGGTAACCATGACGGTCGGCCATCCTTACCGGGTCATCGCCGACTTTCGTTACCCGGCGGGCCGGATGATCCGCCGCCAGGATGTTGAGTTTTCCGTCAGGTGTGAGATTGCTACGTCGCTTCCGCGCCCTGGCGGTGCGCATGGAGCACTCGGGATCCGTCAGCCGCAGTTCTGTTATCTTCGCCAATGCCGAAGCGGGCAAAAACTCTCGGTCGAGAAAAATCCCCATTCAAAATCCTCCCCGTTCTTCGATGAAGGCAAGCGC
>JBDUCF010000391.1:0-3159 GCA_040003545.1 Pyrinomonadaceae bacterium
TTCTTTCCGCAACCTGATCGTTTTTGATAAGACCAGGAGCGGTAGGTCTCGCGTTGTCGAGATGAATTCTGAGGTTATGAAGGTGACGATAAAGGACGGGCAAAAGTAACGAAATTAACCAATAAGAATGGTAGGCGCGTGGGGATTTGAACCCCAGACCCCTACCGTGTCAAGGTAGTGCTCTACCCCTGAGCTACGCGCCTAAAGTTGTCCATCAATCGCTTCAAAGAGAACTTCACGAAGCGAGACAGTAACAGAGGCCCGAAAGTAACAAAGGGCTTGCGGAAGTGTCAAGCGTGATGAGGTAACTGAATCAGTGACATCGCAATAACCGTCCGCAGATTACATAGATTACACAGATCAGGTGAACAAAAGCTGGATTTGCTTTGCAGATGTCAAAAGGCATTGAATTGCATCGAGTCTGCGGAATCTGTGTAATCTGCGGATAGTCATCGTCTAGGCGCGGGTTGGCTCGCTTAAGGTTTCCCATTCCTCGTAGAGTTGCCGCAGTTTGATTTCAGTGTCGCGGTACTCATTACTCAGCTTGATTAGACGTGTGGAGTCGCGAGCAACCTCAGGCTGGCTCATCTCCTCTGAAAGCTCTTTTAGCTTTTGCTCCACCACGGCGATCTCCGCTTCGATCGCCTCGGATTTGCGTGGGTCGAGCTTCTTGATGACTTTGACGCGGGACGATCCTCCGGGAGAGCCAGACGGCGCTGACTTGTGTTTCCTGCTTCCGGACCCATCCGCCACCGCAGACGGTACTGACTTCTTTTTGGTGCGTCCTGGTCCATCCGCTACCGCGGATGGTTCTGACTTCCCTCTCGATCCATCGGCTGCCGGGGGGAGCGCTGACATATCTCTCCCGGTTCGCTCTGCCTTCCAATCGTGATATTCGGTGTAGTCGCCGTCGTAATGTTCGGCTTTGCCCTCGCCTTCGAGCGCCAGAATCTGGGTCGCCACCCGGTCCAGAAAATATCGATCGTGGCTGACGGTGACGATCGTGCCTTCGTAAGCAGAGAGTGCCTCTTCCAGCGCCTCGCGAGAAGGAATGTCCAGGTGATTTGTAGGCTCATCAAGCACCAGCACATTCACCCGCGAATAGATTAGCTTCGCCAGGGCCAGCCTTCCCTTCTCTCCCCCGGAAAGATCGCTGACGTGTTTGTAAACATCATCGCCAGTGAATAGAAACTTTGCCAGAAATCCGCGCAGCTCTCCGGCAGTTGCAGACGCGGGGGCCACGCGGCGCAACTCCATAATGATTTCGTTGCGGTCGTCGAGGTCGTCGAGCTGCTGCGCGTAGTAACCAATCTTCGTCTTCGAGCCCCAGCGGACTTCGCCCGCCAGCGGCTCCAGATTTCCGAGAATCGTTTTGAGAAACGTTGTCTTGCCGGAGCCGTTGGGGCCAATAATGCCGAGGCATTCACCGCGCCGCAGAATGAACGAGATATCGGCGGCCAGAACTTTATCCGGATAACCTACCGACGCCTGATCCACGGTCAAGACGTAATTGCCCGCGCGCTCGATTCCCTGCAAACGAAAATTGCCCGAAGACTGATCGGCCCGAACACCTTCAAGGCGTTCGAGCTTTCCTAACATCGTTCGCCGCGATTTGGCTTGTTTGGTTTTTTGCCCGGCAAGGTTGCGCCGTATGAACTCTTCCGCTTTCGCAATTAGCTGCTGTTGGTTTTCGTAAGCGCGCTGCTGGGCTTCCCGACGTTCTTCGCGCTCGACCAGAAACGCCGAGTAATTGCCGGTATAACTGATGGCGCGGCCATTCTCAAGTTCAATGATCCGGCGACAACAGCGGTCCAAAAAATATCGATCATGACTGATAATGACGTAGGCGGACGCGTAGGTCTGGAGAAACTCTTCGAGCCACTCAACCACCGTTACATCCAGATGGTTAGTCGGCTCATCCAGCAGCAGGACCTCAGGTTCAGCCAGTAGAAGGCGCACCAGGCCGAGGCGATTCTGCTGCCCGCCGGAAAGTTTTTCAGTTTCCAGCGACCAACTGTCTCGCTCGAAGCCCAGGCCCTGGAGGATGGCTTCGGCCTTTGCGGCGTACGCGAAGCCGCCCTCGCGCTCAAACTCGTGCTGCAGATCGCTGTATCGCTCCAGCACTTTCTCAAGATCCGCCCCCTCCACTGCCATGCGGTGCTCCAGCTCATGCATCTCGTGCTCAATCTGCTGCAGGTGGCCGAAGGCGGCGAGGGCGCATTCGTGTACGGTGGATCCCGGCTCAAACTTGATGTGCTGCTCCAACAGCCCCAGCTTCACGCCTCGAGCGCGTACTACTTCGCCGCTGTCCGGTGTTTCTTCTCCGTTGACCAGGCGAAAGATTGTCGTCTTGCCGGCGCCATTGCGCCCGACCAGGCCAACATGCTCGCCGGGATTTACCTGCAGGGCCGCGCCGCGCAATACATCTTGCGCCCCGTAGGATTTATAAACATCAGAAAGACGAAACAGCATAGGAGCGCGGGCATCCTTGCCCGCATAGCGTGCGAAGCACGCTCATAGACTTTCTTGGCGCCACCGCCACCCAGGTCCTGAGGCCGGCGCTCCAACACAAAACGGGTGCGGACTTAATGCCTGGTGCCCGCACCCGCCGTTGAATAATCCTTCGTTCGGCAATTACTTCGGCGTAGCTTTCCTGGCCGGAGTCGCCATCGCACTAGCCGCCGGCGAGGGACTTGCCGGAGTTGGTGTCGCTACTGAGGCGGCGGGCGTTGCTGCCGCCGGCAGACCCTCGCGCGCTGCCGGTCGCAAGCCGAGATTGCTTGGAGTAGTCAACATGTTGCTGGCCAGATTGTTGAACACTTTGGCTTCGCTCAGGGCCACTTCAAGCAACGCGCCGTTCAGAATGTCCTTTTGCGCGTTTACCAATGACTGCGTGATCTGTTGCCGCACGCCGGGACTCTCCAGCGTCAGATTCTCGTTCTGTAATCGCCGCTCCGCGAGCTTGAAGATATACCAGCGACTACTGACCTGCCTTGGCTCCGTGAAGTTGCCAATCTGCATGCTGCCCATGAACTGATCGGTAAGCTCCTTCGGAAATCCCGTCTGCTTCAATCGTTCTTCGCTGAAGAATCCGATATCGCCGCCCCGCACCAAGCTATCCGGATCTTCGCTACGCGCCCTCGCTACAGTGGCGAAATC
>JBDUCF010000067.1:0-10602 GCA_040003545.1 Pyrinomonadaceae bacterium
ACGCTGAACTCGATGATGCGATCAGCCAGGTGGTTGCTGCGGGCGGCGCTTTGAAGAAGCGCGGTGAGTTTACGCCCGGGATGCCGTTCGCGTATGTGTCTGACCCCGATGGCTACGAGATCGAACTCTAACTCGCGGACATTACAGCTTCAAGGTTTGATACCGGCAGCTACAGGTTTAATTCCTGCAGCTTCAAGATTGAATACCCGCAGTCTGGAAGGGGGCCTGCCCCCGCTCTTACTTCCGGTTAGTTCAACATCAGGAGTAGTTTGATTCCCTAGTCTTTGTTGAGAGTTGAATTCCAAAGCAGCGGGGGCAGGCCCCCTTCCTGACTGCGGGTATGCTTGCTCGATGATTCTATTCAGAGGTTGGTTCTACGCTTTTGGGTTCCGGGCGCATGTGCGGAAATAGGATCACGTCTCGGATCGAATGCTGATTGGCCAGCAGCATGACTAAACGATCGATGCCGATGCCGATCCCCGCCGCCGGCGGCATGCCGTAGGAAAGCGCGCGAATGTAATCTTCGTCCATCACCATCGCTTCTTCGTCGCCACCCTCGCGCTGCTCCGCCTGTTCCTTGAATCGCTGATACTGTTCTTCGGGATCGTTCAACTCGGAGAAACCGTTGGCGCACTCCAGGCCGCCACCGACGAAGAATTCGAAACGTTCGGCAACCGCTGGATTAGAAGGCGATGCCTTTGAAAGAGGCGAGATTACTTTGGGAAAATCAGTAATAAAGGTCGGCTCGATCAATTTGAATTCGACATGCTGCTCGAATAACTCCAACAGTTTTGCTTCGGCAATTTCGGGAGGAGCAAACATCTCCACGGCCTCTTTCATACTAAGCCGCTGAAACGGTTGCGAGAAATCAATGGCGTGTTCGCCGTAACGAACATGCGTATGGCCCAGGGCTGTGAACACAGTTGCCCGCAACATCTCTTCACAGAAATCCATCATCCCGTTCACGTCCATGTAGGCAGAGTAGAACTCCAGCATGGTGAACTCGGGGTTATGCGTTCTATCGATGCCTTCATTGCGAAAGTTGCGATTCAGCTCGTAAACCTTTTCAAAGCCACCAACCACTAAACGCTTCAAGTAAAGCTCCGGAGCGATGCGCGCGTACAAGTCTATATCGAGTGCGTTGTGGTGCGTCTTGAACGGTCTGGCCAGCGCGCCGGTGGCCTTAGGGGTCAGCATGGGCGTCTCGACTTCGATGTAGCCGTGGTCGTCGAGAAACCGGCGCAGCTCGCGTACAACTTTGGAGCGTACCTGGAAAACTTCGCGCGGAGTCAGCTCGCCTTCTTCGCGTTCGAGTTTCAAGCTGCCCGCGATCAAGTCAGCGTAGCGCTGGCGCTGGCGAATTTCCGGATCATTAATGCCGTGCATCTTGTCGGGCATCGGCAACAGAGCTTTGGCGAGAAATTGCATTTGCTCGACATGGACCGAAAGCTCGCCGGTCCTGGTGACAAAGAGATAACCGGCCACCCCGATAAAGTCGCCATGATCGAGCAGGCCGAATAGTTCCCAGCCCTTGCCTTCGCCATCAACAGGCGCACCCGTGTCATTGCTAATAGCCTGAACGTCCGCCTTGCGCGCGTAAATCTGTAAACGCCCAACGCCGTCGGAGAGATGCACGAACGCGGCCTTGCCCATCACGCGCGGCGGCGAGGCAATGCGGCCACTGATGCGCACTTGAATCTTGTTTAGTTTTTCATTTGCAGTCTGGAGTTCTTCCGCCGAGGGCTTTTCACCGGCTTCTGTCTTACGAGCTAGCGACTTCAGAACTTCTGCAAACGAATCGTCGTTGACGATCCGGGCGATCATATGTTCGTTCGCGAGATCGCTGATGGTGTCTTCACCGCTAAAGTTTTGCGCCACGTTACTGCGGGCAAACTTGTTCGGATAGACATTGCCGACCAGGGCCCGCAACGCCTCGAGGTGCTCCCGGCGCGCCTGTGTTTGATCGTTTTCTTCGATGAAAGGGATTGACAATGTGCGGCTCCAAACGTAAAGCGCTGATTATAGAGAGCGAGGCAAGTGAGCGCAAACAGATGCTTCTGATTGCCTATGCTGCGCGGAGCGGCCGGGGCGGTAGCCCGAGCGTGAGGGAGGGCGTCGATCTGCAGAAGGCGCCTACGCCCTCCACCACGGTCGGGCTACTGCCCCGAAGAGTTGCACAGAAGATATCCAGGGGTTTAGCGAACCTTTAGGCCTCATGCTAAATTGTTCGCGATAGATGACCCAGAAAATTCTGAGCCCCGTCGAACTGCTCGGAGTGCGCGAAGGTCTGCGCGCTCAGAGCCGGAGCCTGGTTTTTACGAACGGGGTCTTCGACATTTTACATGTGGGCCACGTGCGCTACCTGGAACAGGCAAGGGCCCTCGGCGACGCTTTGCTGGTCGCCATCAACAGCGATCGCACCGTTCGTGAATTGAAAGGCGAAGGTCGTCCTCTGATCACTGAAAATGAGCGAGCGGAAATACTGGCAGCAATGCGCGCGGTGAGCTATGTGACCATCTTTGACCACGTATCGCCGCGATATTTGATTGCCCAGGTCTTGCCGGAAGTACTCGTCAAAGGCGGCGACTACGCCCTGGATGAAATCCACGGCCGCGAAGAAGTGGAGGCGGCCGGAGGAAGAGTCGTGGCGCTTCCGTTCATCGAAGGCGTATCGACAAGCGCGATTATTGAGCGAATGAAAAAGCAACGTTGAATAGGATTAGTTTTCGGCGAAGCCACGAGTGTTGAGCTGTCGCGCGAGACGTCATGAGCTCTATGACCCAGACAACATCAGTACTTCAGAACATTCTGAGCCGCGTTCTCACCAGCGCGGAGTTCCGACGTACAGTTGACGAAATCAATCTCGGAAGTCGAGTAATCTCAATCAGCGGGCTGGTGATTGGCGCCGCGCGCGCTCTGGTACTGGCGGCGTTGCAGCGCGAAACAGGAAGACCCTTCGCGCTGGTCGTGCAAGCCAACCGCGACCTCGAAGTCTGGGAACGTGATGTTCGTTTCTGGTATTGCGCTCTGCACGGCAGGTCGAACTGTGACGAGACAGTTCTGATACTACCCTCGTCGGAAAGTGATCCCTATGCGGGCGCTTCACCGCACGCTGAAACTCTCGAGCAAAGAGCTCTGGCGCTTTGGCGCCTGGCCCGACAGAAGCAGGACTTTGTTTTGCTGACTTCACGTGCGTTGGCGCGCCGCACAATCTCCCCCAACGAGATTCTTGAAGCCGGCGTCGTGCTTCGCCGCGACGAAGATTACTCTCCCGAAGAGTTAGCACAAAAGCTGGTAGCTGGCGGCTACGCCCGGCAGGATCCCGTTGGCGCCATCGGGGAGTTTTCGATTCGCGGCGGCATCCTCGATGCCTGGTCGCCGGGAAGAGAAGCGCCGTTGCGGATAGAGTTCTTTGGCGACAACGTTGATTCCATTCGCGAATTTGATCCCGAAACGCAGCTTTCCATTGCCCAGTTAACCGAAGCCGAGCTTGCTCCTATGCGCGAGCTGGCGGTAACGGCCGAAGACTTTCGCGGGTGGGCCGCGCGCGCTGGCGAGCGTTGGAGTGACGAAAGATTCGCGCGCTCTTTGCGCGACCGGACAGTGTTTGCGGACGAAGGCGAAAGCTTTCCCGGCTGGGAATGGTTGTTGCCAATTGTTCGCGAAAGCAGTGCCAGCGTCTTTGATTATTTGAAAGATGCCGTGCTCGTCATCGACGAGCCAACGCCGGTAGAGAACTACCTGGAGGGTGTATTTCAAATGCTTGAAGAGCGGTACGCGGCCACTGACGCGGGAGACGATCTCGGGCTACCGCCGCATGAGTTGTATTTGACCGGAGAAGAAATGAGGGCGCGCGTCGAGGCAACGCAGCGGGTTGAGTTACGCTCGCTGGGCCGCGCAGCCGGCGCCGTGGATCAGGAGATTGCCCTCGAAGCTGAAGAGCCGAAGGCTTCATTTGGCCGCGCCCGCGCGCAGCGAAAGCCGTTGTTCCTGTTTCCGGTAATCGCGGCTGAGCAAATCTCAGCGGCTTCTAAACAATCATTGGAGATCGATTGGCCAGCGCAATCGGTGTTGCGGTATCACGGTCGACTGGCCGAGCTGGCCGGCGATGTGCGGAACGGAAGGGAGAAGAGAGACAGCGCGGCACTCTTGGTAATGCCAAGCCATGGCGTGGCCGAGCGCGTCAGCGAGATTCTCAGGGACTACAACGTTGAGGCTCGTGTTGTTCTTCCGGATGAGGGGATTGAATCGCCCGCTGCTCGGGACCATGGCGATGCTGGTGACGCCATAGTCACCGTTGGCAAATTGAGCGCGGGATTTGAATTGGCATCAGCGCGCCTGGTCGTTCACATCGAAAGCGATCTCTTCGATGAGGCTGCGGATACGGCGCTGGAGCGGCGCGGTATCGCCCCGGAAGGCAGAAGGCGCCGGGCGGAAGGCCGAAAACGGAAATCCAAAGCGGCCGCTTTTCTTTCCGACTTTCGCGATCTGAAAATTGATGACTACGTCGTGCACATTGATCACGGAATTGCGCGCTTCGGAGGATTGCAGACCCTTGATCTGGGAACGGCAGGGTCGCTGGCCGGATCCCTCGCCCGGCCCCAGGCAGCGGGTGCCAACAATCGCGAGTTCATGCTGTTGCTCTACGCCGAGGACGCAAAACTCTATGTGCCGGTTGAGCGATTGGACCTGGTGCAGCGTTACTCGAGTGCCGAAGGACATCAGCCCCAACTAGATCGTCTGGGCGGACTGGGGTGGCTGAAGACCAAAGCGAAAGCGCGCCGCGCCATGCGCGACATGGCTGATGAACTGCTGCGACTTTACGCCGAAAGAAAACTCGTGCGGGGGCACGCCTTCGCACCGGATTCGCCCTGGCAACGCGAATTCGAGCAGGGGTTCGAATTCGAATTGACCGTCGATCAGGAAACCGCGGTTGAAGATGTTAAGCGCGACATGGAGCAGCCCACGCCCATGGATCGTCTGCTGTGCGGAGATGTGGGGTATGGAAAAACGGAAGTAGCCATGCGCGCCGCCTTCAAAGCCGTGATGGAAGGGAAGCAGACTGCCGTGCTAACCCCGACCACCGTCCTGGCCTATCAGCACTTCGACACTTTCCGCTCGCGCTTTGCTCCCTTTCCCATGAAGATTGAATTACTCTCCCGCTTCCGTTCGCCGAAGGAGCAGAAGGAAGTTACCAAGCGAGTCGAGTCAGGCGATCTCGATGTGGTGATCGGCACGCACCGCATGCTTTCCAAAGACGTGCGTTTTCGCGATCTGGGACTGGTCGTGGTTGACGAGGAACAGCGCTTCGGGGTGGCGCACAAGGAACGTTTGAAACAACTCAAGAAGCGCGTTGACGTGCTGACGCTTTCAGCCACACCGATTCCGCGCACACTAAACATGTCGCTGAGCGGACTGCGCGACATGTCAGTGATCGAAACTCCACCGCGCGACCGGCTGGCAATTCAAACTCAGGTGGTCCAGTTCTCCGAACCGGTCATCAAGTCGGCGATCGAGCTGGAGCTGGCTCGGGGCGGTCAGGTCTTTTTCATTCACAATCGCGTGGAGTCAATCGAGACTATAGCCGCGCTGGTCAAACGTCTGGTTCCTCAGGCGCGCATCGCCGTGGGCCATGGGCAAATGAACGAAAAAGAGATGGAGCGGGTCATGCTCGATTTCGTTGACCATAAGTACGACGTTTTGGTCGCGACGACCATCATCGAGAATGGAATAGACATCCCGAGGGCAAACACCATCATCATAAACCGCGCCGATGCTTATGGTCTTTCCCAGCTTTACCAGCTTCGTGGACGCGTGGGACGTTCTAATCGGCGTGCCTACGCTTATTTGCTTATTCCGACGGAACAAGGCTTGACGCCAATTGCGCGACGCAGATTGGCCGCCATCCGAGAGTTTTCGGATCTGGGCGCAGGCTTTCGCATCGCGGCGCTCGATTTGGAATTGCGGGGCGCGGGCAGCCTGCTGGGAGGCCAGCAGTCGGGCCATATGGATGCGCTCGGCTTTGATCTTTACACCCAGATGCTGGAGCGGACCGTGGCCGAGCTGCGCGGGGATGCGATCGAAGACGAAACCAGCGTCTCGATCAGCCTGAGCGTGGATGTTGCCATCCCTGAGGAATATGTTCAGGATATGGGCCAGCGCCTTCGCACCTATAAGCGCGTGTCATCAGCTCGAGATGAAGAAACGCTGCGCGCTATTCGCACCGAGATTGAAGATCGCTATGGACGGGTGCCCCCGACGGTGGAGAATCTTTTCGAGTATGCGCGTTTGCGGCTGCTGGCTGAGGAGATCGGAGTCATTTCTATCGACCGAACTCCGGACGGCGTGGCCATCAAGCTTCATGAAAAAGCTCGGGTAGCGCCGGAAAAACTAATGGAGTTAATCGAGCAGGGCTCGGGAGCGGCGTTCACGCCGAGCGGCGTTTTGAAAATCGCTCTAAATGAGGAAGAAGTGGAGCTGGTTCTGGAAAGTGTTCGGCGCACGTTGCTGCAAATTCGCGCGAACGACTAGAATGGGACGCTGTTTGGGTGTTGAAGGAATTGTAATCCAGTAAGGAGCATTTATCTGTGAAATTCAAAATGTCTAATTTAGCGCTTTCAGCGGTGGTGGCCGCCGCAATATGGGCGATGGCACTGTTTGGGTCGGCCCCTGCGGCCAGGGCCCAGGAGGGCGAGCCTGTCGTCGTTGACGAAGTGATCGCCCAGGTGAACGACGGGGTAATCACGCTTTCGATGCTAAAACGCGAAATGAAGGAACGCATAGAAGCGCTTCAGCAATCCGGGATGTCCGAGCGGCAAGCTACAGACGACGTGACGAAGCGTCAGGCCGAGTTGATAACTACGCTGATTAACGAGCAAATTCTGCTGCAGAAGGGTAAAGAACTGGAGCTAACCGACGATGTCGAGGCTGAAGTTAACCGGCGCATGCTCGATATCGCCAAAGAGCAAAAGATAACTTCCATGGAGAAGCTCGAAGAGGCGATGCGGCAAAGCGGAGTGGATCCGGTGGCAGTCCGCCAAACAATGCGGACCGAAATGATGAAGCAGGCAGTGATTCAGCACGAAGTTGACGCGAAAATTTTCTACGGCGCAACCAGTGATGAGCTAAAGCGATATTACGACACGCACAAGGATCTGTTTCGTAAGCCGGAGAATGTTGAACTTTCCGAGATATTCCTTAGCCTGGCTGGCAAACCGGAAGCGGATGTAAAGGCGCGTGCGATGCAGATCGTGACACAGGCACGCGGAGGCGCAGACTTTGGCGCTTTGGCAACCACTTATTCAGAGCGTGAAGCAAACGGGGTTCGCTCCGCGCCACAAAACAAGGGCAAGGTCGGACTGTTTGAGATACCGAACTTGCGGACAGATATCGCCGAGGCAATCAAGACCATTAAGGTTGGCGGCGTCACCGATCCTCTGCGCACGGACGAAGGTTATCAAATACTCCGGGTGGATGCGCGCGACCCGGGAAGCGATAAGCCTACCTTTAACGAGAATCGTGTGCGCGAAGCGATTACAGCCGAGCGTTCGCCAAAGGAACGCGAAGCCTACTTGCAGACTCTTCGCAACGACGCATATATCAAACTAGCGGACAGCTACCGTGAAAGCGTCGAACCGTTACTCAAAATAACGCCGCGACCGGCCGCGGCCAAGACCGTCAAAGCGGGAAACAAAGACAAAAAAGAAAAGACCAGCAAGCAGCCCTAATTTTGTGCGACTTGATCTTTTCTTAAACGCGAGCCGTTTGTGCCCGCGTCGCACAGTGGCGCAACAGTTGTGCGATGCGGGCCTGGTCCTGATAAATGGCCGGCCCTCCAAGTCCGCTCATCCTGTCAAAATTGGTGACCGAATTAGCCTTCGCTGGCGCGACCGCCTGCTTGTGGTTCGCGTGGTGACCGTTCCCGCTCGAACCCAAATCTCGCGCGCCGAAGCATCTGCCTTGACAGAGATTGTAAGCGATACAGCGTCAACATAGGTTTTGCAGCGCCTATCCCACCCTTAAGCCCCAGCCAGCCTGCGGTTTACAAGTTTCACCCACCCGGCACGAAGAGAGCCGGTCAGCCTCGCGTTCGCTTTTAGAGCAATAGCAGTCAACGCAGAAGCCAGAATTCGTTCAAAAGTAGAGGTGGCTTAGGGCTTCGCGGGCATTTCACCCCAATTTGCTGCCCTTCCCGGGATAAATCAAATTGACTAGAAACTGGCATGTGAGTTGCTATTGACCCTTTCTCTACATAGAGACTCATTTTCAGCAGGATGTCGTCAGGAGTTTGATATGAAACTTTTAAGTGGCTTTTTCACTGATGAGTTGGCGGTGGATCTCGGCACCGTTAACACCCTTATTTATGCACCGAACCAGGGCATTGTCTTGAATGAGCCTTCGGTGGTGGCTATTCAAAAATATAGCGGCGAAGTGGTATCTGTCGGGTCGCAGGCGTTGAAGTTACTGGGCCGTGAGCCGCACGATATAGAAGTCCACCGGCCCATTCGCGGTGGCACAATCAGCAACTTCGAGGTTACGCAAAAGCTGCTGCGTGCATTTATTCAGCGGGCCCATGGTACCCACCCCAGGCGAAGTCATCTGGTGGTCGGCGTACCCGGTTCGGCGACTCCACTCGAGCGACGAGCGGTCCGCGATGCAGCCCGCGATGCCCGGGCGAGTCGTGTCGATTTGCTGGATGAAGGTCTGGCGGCGGCATTTGGATCCGGACTTGATTTTGAAGACGAGCACGCTCATCTGGTGGTTGATATCGGCGGCGGCACTACGAACATTGCGATCATCGCGTCCGGTGGCATAGTCAGTTCGCTAAGCCTGACCGCGGCCGGCAACGCCATGGATGAAGCCATCAAGGACTACGTTCGCGTCAGGCACGCAATTCAAATTGGCGAGCCCACCGCGGAGCGACTCAAAATACAGTTGGGCGCGGCGTGTGACAGCCAATGCAACACCGACCTGGAGCGCATGGAAGTTGTCGGCAAGCAACTCGCAAACGGCGCGGCGCTGCCGGTGCAAATCGGCACCGATGAAGTGCGAGCGGCGCTGGAGCCGATTCTCTTCCAAATCAGCGCAGCGGTGCGGCGTGTGATTGAAGATGCCAAGCCGGAAGTTACCGCGGATATTTACTATTCGGGAATAGTCCTGACAGGCGGCGGCGCGCTGCTAAGGGGAATGCCGGAACGACTGCAAAGCGATTTGAATTTGCACGTGGCGACTCCGGAAGATCCGTTAACAGCCGTGGTGATGGGTGCTGGCTGGCTGCTCGGTGATCAGGAAAAATTGCACCGCGCGGCGATCCGCCAGGACGGTCCGGTCTGGGAAGACTCCGAAAAACTTGTAGTGAACTGGTAGCCACAGCACGAATCTTTGTTAACTGACAGAAGGGCTGAAGCTTCCCATTGATTCGGGGTATTATGCCGGGTCATGAGGAAGCTTCAGTGCATAAGCGTCGCTCTACTTCTCGTTTCCAGTCTTTCTGGTTCATCTGCTAAACCAGCTTCCAAACAGTCCGGCGTTACGAGTGAATGGGTTGCCAAACCCGCGTTATTCTTCCAACACACTTCTCCCTTAAAACTCCCACTAAGTAATCCAACCATTGTTGTTAAGAAGGGCCGCCGAGAGCTACTGCTCTTCTCCGATGGCAAGCTGGTGCGCACTTACCACATAGCCCTCGGACTTAGTCCGACCGGCGACAAGGTCCGTCAGGGCGACCGGCGCACGCCTGAAGGAAGCTTTTACATTTTCGCGAAGAATGCTAAGAGTGCTTTTTACCTTTCGCTGGGACTGAGTTACCCCAACGCCGAGCATGCGGCGCTGGGCCTGCGCGATGGTTTGATAACTCGTCCGCAGTACAATCAAATCCTGAATGCGTTGAAGAGAAAATTAACGCCGCCTCAAAATACTGTTTTGGGCGGCGACATTTATATTCATGGAAATGGCGCGCAAAGCGATTGGACTTGGGGTTGCGTCGCGTTGGAAAATGAAGCTATTCGTGAACTGTACCAGGCGGTTCAGGTTCGCACGCCGGTAGTTATTGAACCTTAACCGCGCGCTGTTTCATTAGACTCCCGGAAGATTCGGTTAACAAACTTATGCAGCGAGCTTTCAAATACGGACTGCTGGTAACCGCGATCATTATTGTTTGGGTAGCGCTCAAGCATTTCGCGCTGCACATTGATCCGGCGCGGGCCGCCATCTTCGACACAATCATTTTCAACCTTGCCGGCATTCTTGGTTTATCGCTGGCTATTCGCGACCGGAAGCGTGCCAACGGCGGATCGCTAACATTTGGTGAAGGCGTAAAGACCGGCTTCTCGATTGCTGTCACGTACGCCCTGTTGACGAGCATCTACTTTGCCATTCTTCTGTTAGTGATCGGGCCAAAGATAATGCAGCAGGCTGGCGAAGCCGGGCCGGGGAACGAAGTAACAGGTCTGGTGGTGGTTAAGGCCTTTGTTGGAGTATTAGTCGGCCTGACTCTGGTAGGAACAATTCTGTCTGTAATCATCTCGTTGGTGTTGAAGGAACGGCCTGTGTAACTGGGGAAAACCCGCAGTAAGGAAGGGGGCATGCCCCCGCTGTCTTTTG
>JBDUCF010000392.1:0-3136 GCA_040003545.1 Pyrinomonadaceae bacterium
CCGCCCGCGCCCGCCCCAGCCAAAGCTGCGGCGATTGGGCCCGCAACAAAAATGCCGACCCCTGGAATCGCTATGGAAGTTCCAATGGCGGCAATCGCCGCCAATACCGCGCCGACAGTGCCCCCGATTGCGCCACCGATGCCCGCGCCGTCGGCGGCATGGGTGCGCGTTTGCAAAGCGAACTCTTTAGTCTTCGTGGCGTCGGACATCAACACGCTGATGTCGTCCCGCGTGTAGCCTCGCCGCAGAATCGCGTCGACTGCGGTTTCCGCAGCAACCCGCGTCTTAAGTAAACCAGTAACCAATTTAGCTTTTGCCATGACAAATTCACTCCTTCTCAAAGTTTGAATTCGAAAATAATCGCTCAATCAGCGTGCTTTTCCTGGGCCATTCAGGGCAATACGCGTGCCGACTGAGTTCTTTATTTCTGTTCAAATATGGTTATCGGTTCGGCCAACGAATCGTATCAAACCAAAACATGCCTCTCGCCTTGTGTCTCGCTTCGGACTGATTCTCCACACCAAGTCACATTCAAGAAGAGGACATCGCAAGGCTGACTGTTGTACTCTCTCCGGAATTGAACCTGAGGGAGAGTGATGATCAAAGCAGTCATCTTCGATATTGACGGGACACTGGTCGACTCAGTCGATCTTCACGCGCAAGCCTGGAAGGAGACCTTCAAACATTTCGGCAAAGACATTCCGTACCAGCAGGTTCGGCACCAGATTGGCAAGGGCGGCGATCAATTGATGCCGGTATTTTTCAGCCGTGATGAACTGGACGAATTTGGAAAGAGGATGGAAACATTTCGCAGCGAGTTGTTCGAACGCGAGTTTCTTCCTCGCGTACGTCCATTCCCAAAAGTGCGCGAGTTGTTCGAGCGCACCAAAGAGGAAGGCAAAAAGATTGCGTTGGCGTCATCTGCGAAAGCCGAAGAGATCGACTTCTATAAGGAGCTTCTCCGGATTGAGGACCTGGTCGAGGAAGAGGCCAGCGCCGACGATGCAGAAAAATCTAAACCACATCCTGATATTTTCGAGGCTGCTCTGAATCGTTTGAACGTGCGCCCGGCAGAAGCCATTGCGGTGGGCGATACGCCTTACGACGCAGATGCGGCAGGCAGACTGCGAATCAAAACCATCGGCATGCGCTGCGGCGGCTTCCCGGAAACCGAGCTGACTTCCGCCGGCTGCATTGCGATCTACGACGATCCGGCCGACCTCCTCGGGCGATATGAAGCATCACCAATCGCCGGCGCTGAAGACTAAGTTCATCCATCGAGAGGTTTGACCAGGTCTCAGTGTCCAGCCGCCAGTCAGCATCATGAGAATTCTGCAAATCAGTTCGGCGCGGGCGCTGGGGGGCGGTGAACGTCATCTTTCCGATCTGGTCAAAGAACTGTCTGCCAGAGGACACGACGTTCACGTTGCCCTTTCGCCGGGCTCGCCGTTAATCAACGAACTGCGGACCATACCCAAACAAAATATCGTAACTTTGCCACTACGCAACGCTCTCGATGCCGCCAGCGCACTTGAGCTGGCACGCCTGATTAGCAAACGACAGATCGAGGTAGTCCATGCGCACATGGCCCGCGACTATCCTCTGGCGGCATATGCGGTGCGTCGCAACCGAAGTTCACGTTTGATCATCACGCGGCATGTCTTGTTTCCCCTTAGCCGGCTCCATGGTGTCACCCTTTCCAACGTCAGCGGGGTGATTGCCGTTTCGGCGGCAGTGGCGCGCAGACTGCGGGAACAGCAGATTTTTCCTGACAATAAGATCGTTACGGTGCTGAACGGTATCGACGTCGATCGATTCGCCCGGGCCACGCTCAGCCTCAGTAAAGATGCGTATCGCCGCAAACTCGAGCTTCCTCCAGATGGGTTACTGGTGGGCACAGTCGGTGAAATCAATCCGCTAAAAGGCCAGGGAGACTTCGTGCGCGCTGCCGCGATTGTCGCCGGCCGTTTTCCCGGATTGCATTTCATTATCGCCGGCGAGGACACCTCGTCCACCAAAGAGCATTTGCGTGCACTGCAACAATTGATAGGTGAGCTCGGTCTTGAGAAACGTGTTCACCACTTTGGCTCGCTCGATGATATTGCCGATCTCTATTGCGCGCTCGACCTTTTTGTGTCCGCTTCGCACAGCGAATCATTTGGGTTAGCAATCGCTGAAGCAATGGCCTGCGGGGTCCCTATTGTTGCCACGGTCACCGAAGGGGCTAGCGAGATAATTAACGATGGGGTTACTGGATTACTGGTTCCTATTGGAGATGCCAGCTCGCTGGCTAAGGCCATGATCCGGTTGCTGGAAAGAGCTGATGAACGAGCAGACCTGGCCCAGGCTGCGAAGGTAGCGGTGCGCGAGCGCTTCAGTCTCGAACGAATGGTGGGCGAGACGGAACAAGTCTATAGCGAGGCGTTAGCAGGGGTGACAGAAAGCGATCGGTGATCAAAACGGTTAATGAAATGGCTCCATCCTTCATCCTTCATCCTTCATCCTTCATCCCTGTGTTCCCCGCCGGTCAATCTTTGCTGCCAGGACAAAATCGCTTTCGGTCAGACCATCGATTTTGTGTGTCCAGATGGTGATTTCAGCTTTGCCCCAGCCAAAACAAATATCCGGGTGATGGCCCTGTTCCTCCGCCAGGTTCCCCACGCTGTTTACGAAAGCCAGCGAGTCGCGAAAATTTTTGAAGCCGTAAACCTTTCTCAGGTGATGGCCGTCAATTACTTCCCAGCCATCCAGCTCTTTCAATAGTTTCTCGATCTCATCTGCTTTCATCGGCGGCACACCGCCCCGACAGGGAACACATTCTCGGCTTGCCAGATCATTCATAACAGTTATTCTCCTCGATATACTCAGTACTTAAATCAGCCGCTGCCATGCACGCCTTCGGATGCGCAATTGAGCCGATCAAGAATCTTTCAGCGTTGGTCAATGGCAGTGCGTTACCTTTCGCCGTCAATCTGAGCTGACAGCTCTTCAAGCTCCTCCCTGGCTTCTGCGCGGGCGGCGTACAGTTTGGCTAAGTCGGAGGTGAGCGCAACGTTCTCTGCTTGCGCCGGATCGAATCCCCGCGCTCGCATTTCGCGTTCGAATTCCTCGTCAAGCTCCAACAGCCTGGCGATCA
>JBDUCF010000068.1:0-10515 GCA_040003545.1 Pyrinomonadaceae bacterium
GGCACGTCGCTGCTACGCGATCGTCAACGGCTGAGGCGAATTCGAACAGCGCGATTGTTCCGCCATCTCAGGCGCCAAAACAGGAGCAACTACCGTCCGTCAAAATTGCTGGAAACCCATCAAATACTGCAACTCCGATTCAACTATCGACCCGATCACCCAGTGCCCCGGCGCCTAAGGCTTCACGAACGCGGCGACATCCCGCTTCGTCGCAACTGGCGAAGCGTGCGGAGGCCAAACCGTCAGGTTTGGAACCTGCGGCTGCTGTGCCCACAAATGCTGAGACGAATGAAATCGTTACGGAATTTGTCTCAGTGGGATATGGCAGCGCCATCGATCTTCAGGATGGCGGTCAATTGGTTCGAGTTGAGCTGCCGCGCTCGGCCCTGGCAAGATTTGGCTTGCCTATGAACATGAACCGGGTAGATGAAAAAGTGACAGCTGATGTGCTGGTGGGAGCGGACGGCCTCGCCCGAGCGATCCGCTTTGTGCAGTGAATACAAAGGTTGAATACGAAGCCGAGCTCCCGGCCGGCAAACGAAAGGAAAAACTTATGAACAGAAATCAAAGAATCGTGGGAAGCATACTGGTGACGGCGCTTGTGCTTGCCAGTGCTATCGTCATCTTTTCCCAACAGAAACAACCGGCCGAAGGCACGGTAGTTTTTCAGCGGGAGAAAACAATACAAGCCCAGGAACCCTCGCCGGTACAGCGTCCGCGAGATGACACCTTTTATTATGTTACTTCTGAGATGAGCTTTGATGGGAAGTTGGTTAAAGGCGCACCGTATTCGGCCCAGGCAGTTACCGAGATGACGCAAACCCTGAGCGACGGCAATCGGATTGTCAGCAAATCGTCGGTTTCTCTCTATCGCGACAGCGAAGGCCGTACGCGCCGCGAACAAACCTTGAGGGCAATCGGTCCTTTTGCCACCGCGAGCGAGCCGCCGACCACGATCTTTATTAACGATCCGGTGGCGCACACGGCTTATATGCTCGACGCCCGCACGCACATTGCTCGCAAGATGCCAACGGTTCGCCTGAATTACATGGACGCGGGTCAGGCCGTGCGCGCAAGAGTGCCGAGGCCTCCGGAAGGAGCCGCACCTATGCCGCCACCGGGAGTCGAAGGCAAAGTCGAAGTCGAAAGCTCTATCGTTATGAGCGCTCCCGCCCCCGGGCCAGAAGGCGGAGCGGTTTTTGAGTTTCGGCGCAATGACGCCAGAAAGGCAAAACACGAATCTCTGGGCAAGCAGACCATCGAGGGAGTGGAGGCCGACGGCACTCGCGAGACGGTTACTATCCCTGCCGGCGAAGTCGGTAACGAGCTCCCGATTGAAATTGTTAGCGAACGCTGGTATTCGCGCGAACTGCAAACGGTCGTCATGACGAAGCACAGTGATCCTCGTTTTGGCGAAACCGTTTACCGGTTGACGAACATTGATCGCAGCGAACCGGCAAAAGCTTTGTTCGAGGTACCCGCGGATTACACCGTAAAAGCTCCACCCACCGGAATCGGGAGTGGCGCGGGTGTTGGAGCGGGGAGTGGCATACGAAGCGAAAACGGCACTACCATCGTTGGCGCGATTCCTGCTCCGCAAGCCATCGACGGCGGCGTGTTGAACGGAAAGGCGACCAGTCTACCTCTGCCGCAATACTCGCCTGTCGCAAGACAAGCCGGGGCATCGGGCGCGGTTACGGTCCAGATCACCATCGACGAAGAGGGCAACGTGATTGCTGCGCAAGCGATATCGGGACATCCATTGCTGCGAGCTGCCGCAGTGTCTGCCGCCCGCGAGGCGAAATTTTCGCCGACCAGGCTGGTGGGCCAGCCAGTGAAGGTCCAGGGAGTCTTGATCTACAACTTCGGCGGCGAGTAAATGTAGGCGCGGCGGAGGATTCGGTAAAACAAACTATCCGCAGATAACGCAGATAACGCAGATAACGCAGATAACGCAGATAACGCAGATTACGCAGATAACGCAGAAGTCAGACCTCAAAAGTAATGGGACAGAAAGCAATCAAGTTGGGCTTTTGAGGACTGCGCGTCTGGTCGCTTTTTCTTGATCTGAGTAATCTGTGGAGAAAGCTGAATCAGGACAAACCCTACTCTTCCTCTTCCCCTCTGATGCGACCTTCGGCCCTGGCCTGATTTACGATCTTCTGCGAAAGCTGCCCCGGCACCGGATCGTAGTGGGAAAACTGCATGTGATACGAGCCGCGGGCCGCCGTAATCGAATTGAGCGTTGACTGGTAATTCAGCATCTCGGCCATCGGCACTTGCGCTTTGATTACCTGGTCTTTGCCGCGCGTGTCCATGCCTTGCACGCGGCCGCGGCGCGAGTTCAGGTCACCCATCAAATCGCCGCTGTACTCCTGCGGCGCGACTACCTCCACATCCATTATCGGTTCGAGCAATACCGGCTTTACCCTTTCGATGGCGGCGCGAAAGGCTTTGCGGCCGGCAGCGCGAAATGAATGCTCATCAGAATCAACGTCGTGATAGGAGCCGTCGATCAAAGAGACTTTGAAATCCACCAGTGGATAGCCGGCTATGGCCCCGGTCTGCGCTGCTTCGACGATTCCTTTTTCGATTGCCGGACGAAATTGCTGCGGCACGGATCCGCCAAAAATCTTGTCTTCGAATAGAAATCCCCCGCCTCGCGGCAGTGGTTCGAAGACTACCTTGCAGTCGCCAAACTGTCCGCGGCCGCCGGTCTGTTTCTTGTGCCGGCCCTGAACCTCCGCGCGTTGCGTAATGGTCTCCTTGTAAGGGACCTTGGGCGGGTGCAGCATCACTTCGACGCCGTAGCGCTTTTTCAGCTTCTCCACCACAGTCTCGACATGAAGCTGGCCGGATCCCGCCAGCAAAAACTCTTTTGTTTGCGCGTCCCGATGAAAATCCAGCGCCAGGTCCTCTTCCAGGATTTTGTGCAGCGCCACGCTGATCTTCTCTTCATCCTGACGCGACTTCGGCTCGATAGCGAAAGCGATTGCGGCTTCGGGATACTCGATCGGCTCGTAAACGATAGGCGCCGCTTTGTCTGACAGCGTATCGCCGGTCTGCGTCTCTTTAAGCTTAACGCAGGCAACGATGTCGCCGGCTTTTGCTTCGGGAACTTTATCGAGTTGCTTGCCCTGAATGGCGTGCAGCGCGCCCAGCCGCTCCGGCGTTCCCCGCGTTGAATTCAAGACAGTGGCGTCGGTGTGAATTTTGCCGCTGATGACTTTCATGACGTTTATGCGTCCGGCAAACGGATCGGCGATGGTGCGAAACACGTAGGCGGAAAATGGCTCGCTGCTGTCATACTTGCGCGAAATGGGTTCGCCGCCGTCACCGTCTGAGGACGCGCGCCCATGCTCAGCTTCATGGGCAGCTGGATTCGGAGCGTAGTCCACAATACTGTCGAGCAGAGCAGACAGGCCCACCAGCGTCGTGTTGGAAACCGCGAAGACTGGGCAGAGCTTGCTCTGGGCAATGGCTTTGTTGATGTTCGGCAGAATGTCGGACTCGTCCAGCGTCCCCTGCTCGAAATATTTCTCCAACAGCGCGTCGTCGGACTCGGCCACCAGTTCGATTAAACGTTCTCGAGTCTTGTCCAGAAGATCTCGACCATCAGAAGGAATTTCGACCGCGCGCGCCTTGCCCTGGGCGTCGAACTCGTAAGCCTTCATGTGGACGACGTCAACTATGCCTCTGAAGTCCTTTTCTTTTCCAATCGGCAGCGTGAAAGGAATGATAGCCCGGCTGAACCTGCGCTGGGCGCTTTCGAGGGCCTTGCCAAAGTCTGCGTGCTCCTTGTCCAATTTGGTTATTACCATCATGCGCGGCAGAATGAATTCATTCGCGTAAGCCCACGTCTTTTCCGTTTGCACTTCAACACCTTTGGCGCCGTCAACCACGGCGATTGCGCAATCGGCAACGCGCACCGCTGGCCGGGCATGGGAGACGAAAGCCGCGTAACCCGGAGTGTCTATGAAATTGATTTTGGTATCGCGATGCTCGAGGTGGGCGAGCGATGTGTTCAGGGTAATCTTGCGGGCGATGGAATCTTCGTCGTGGTCGGTGACTGTGGTTCCTTCATCGACTTTGCCCCAGCGGGGTGTGGTGCCGGCGACGTAGAGAAGGGAACTAATCAGTTGCGTCTTCCCTGCGTCGCCATGTCCAATGACCGCCAGGTTGCGAATCGCATCGGTGGCATATGATTTCATAACGGTTTACCTGGGTTCCTTTCCGACATGCTTGCTGCAGCGAAGGATAGCCATCCGCTTTCGGTTTTAGAGCCGAATAAGAGGCAGGATGTTCTTCGAGTGAGGTGGTAATTTAGCCGAGCGCGAGGGAGAAAGGCAAGTTGCGACAAATGGCGATGCTACGCAGTTTTGCTCCCCTCAATAGCGATTGGAGCGGTACTGACCTCATCGGACTGATCCTTGTGCAACACCGGGAAGCGTCAGCGCGTCGCAAACCAACAGTTTGCGTTACAATCAAATGAAGGAATGAGCGAGAACAAGATAGAAGTTTACACGGACGGTGGCTGTAATTTGTGTCGCTGGATGCGGGCGCATGTCGAACCCCACGATCGCGATCATCGGATCGACTGGTTGGATTACACGGACGCCGCAATCCTGCGCCGCGCCTCGCCTTATTCAAATGAAGAGCTCGCCAAAGAAATGCACGTCCGCACGCCGGAAGGACGCTGGGCTAAAGGGTATCAGGCCTGGCTTGAAGTCATTCGTGTTCTGCCGCGGTGGAAATGGCTTGCGCCCATACTTTCAATCTGGCCTTTCACACAATTGGGCCCTGTCTTTTATCGCTGGGTTGCGGGCCATCGTTACACACTGTTCGGCGTGCCTCCTCCCTGCGACGAAACCAACGCTTGCCATCTGCACTCTTCGGAAGATTGACTATCGACACCCCGGTAAACCCGCATTCCCGGGCCAACTTTCAAGTAGCTTTTCGCATCACAACAGCACTTGAAAAAGGCTTAACTAAAAGGGGAGTGGAACCATGTATTACCGCAAGGTGTTTTCAGTTTTAGCAGCGCTGGTATTAGTGGCCGGCGCATCGTTCAATCTAACTGCCTCCGCAAAAGGCACAAACTCTAACCACAACAAAGTCGCTGTCGAAAAAGAAAGCGTGCAGGTACCGATGAATCTCGCCATTCTGATTCAGGACGACCTGGTTACCCGCGTAGGCAGCGAGCTTGGTGTCACCCGCGACTTCATCCGTACGCTGCCGGCGGGCTCGCAAGTGATGGTGGGATACATCACGTCGGGCACGTTGCAAGTGCGACAGCCGTTCACCAGTGACCTGGAGAAAGCGTCAAAGTCGTTGCGCACGCCGATCGGCAGCACTTCTGCCTCGGCCTACAATCCTTATGTTGAAGTGGTAGAGGCATTGCGGAAGTTTGAGTCCGGCAAGGGTCACAATGCTTTGCTTCTGATTTCCGACGGCCTCGACATATCCGGAGGCTTTGATACCAGCGCCGCGGGTCACACGCTCGACATCGATCGCGCTATTCACGAAGCCAATAAGCGTGATGTCGCGATTTACTCGTTCTACGCGCCTTCGGTAGGACTGAGCGGTCAGAACAGATTGGCCGCCAGTTATGGCCAGAGTTCGCTCAATCGCGTGTCGCAGGAGACTGGTGGCATGGCGTACTT
This sequence comes from Pyrinomonadaceae bacterium, assembly GCA_040003545.1. Lineage (GTDB taxonomy): Bacteria > Acidobacteriota > Blastocatellia > Pyrinomonadales > Pyrinomonadaceae > DASXRU01. Next base: position 5,664 of record JBDUCF010000068.1, read on the forward strand.
TCAGGGCACCAACGGTTTCGTCACATTCGATTCGTACTTCGATCGACTGAGACGGACGCTGAATGAACAATATGGCCGAGCCTCGTAAGTAGGACGCATTCCTGCCTGTCAAACCATAACTACTAAGCCGCCAGGGAGAAATCCCCGGCGGCTTTTGTGCTCCGCGCACTTGGCTTAGTAACGTAACTGCGAACAGAGCCAGCCTCAACTCATCTCATTAACACCTCGCTTCAGCCAGGTGACTGGGAGAGTCACTAAAAATTCATTAACCGTTTCAACGGTTTTCAGGAAGTAGTCAAAACAGCTCCCGCAGTAATTTTTCGTCGTTGCCCACGTCGGTGAAGCGAGGTGTTAATGAGATCTTCAAGACCATTCCTGATCCCGCGAAATTATTTTGCGGCTCGCCTCCCCTCAGTGTTAAAGTACCCCGAACGCGCCACCCGTGCCCGCTTAAACCGGAGCGCACTCTCCGGCGCATGTCATGTCGAACAAAGGCCGCGAATACTGTCTGATTGTCGAAGGGGCTTACCTTTCTGAATCGGAAGCCGTGCGCGCCCTGCGCGATCCTTTCATCGAAGATTGGGTCGAGCAAACGGGACACTTCAAGATTCACAATATGGATGATATCCAGGTGACGGCCGGCGTGACGCTGGGTTCGCTCGGCGTAGTGATGATCGATGAACGCATGTTCGAGATTGCCAGCAACGATGCTGAGCGCCCGCTGACTGAACACAAGGCCAAAGGCGTTGCCGACGCCTTGCGGCGCCAAGATATGTTCGAAGAAGTTAATGTCGAGCCTTTTGGGGATCGAGAGCGGAACGTAGATAAGGTCGATGAGAATCCGCGTCAACCGGGCGGCGCTGAGAAGCTCGAACTGTAAACTCCCTGCTCTAACTGGGCTCGTACACACTGGTAACAATGATGAAACCAATTGAGGGATTAGAAAAAACTTTTCTGAATGGCCGCGTTCGTGTTCTGGTGGGCGATATTACGAAGCAGGATGTAGACGCGATTGTGAATGCGGCGAATTCGACTTTAATGGGCGGGGCGGGAGTTGACGGCGCTATTCACGACGCGGGCGGGCCGGCAATCCTGGAAGAGTGTCGCGAGATTCGCCGCACGCGATATCCCGATGGGTTACCTACCGGAGAAGCGGTTATCACAACCTCCGGGAATCTGCCGGCACTCTACGTCATTCACACTGTCGGGCCGATTTACGGCCGGCACAACGGCCAGGAGTCTGAACTTCTGGCAAACTGTTATAGAAACTCTCTGATCCTGGCGGTGGAGCACAACCTGGCGTCGATTGCTTTTCCAGCCATATCAACGGGAGCGTTTGGTTATCCGCCGGTGGACGCAGCGGCCGTCTCTTCACGGGCAATAGAAGAGTTTCTGCTGGCCGATCACCAGTTGCGCGAAGTGCGCCTGGTATTTTTTCAACCGCACGATGCGCAGATATTCTTGGCGAACCAGAAGTTTAGTGAATAGCAGGCGGGCAGTAGCGGGGCCCCGATCAATGTGCGGTTAAAGGGCCACTGGATCTTGATACGCGATCCAGAATGGCCGCGCGAACCAGACTCTTGAAGGATTGGCCCATTTCCCAAAGCACAGTGACGGAGTGCAATCTACTATCGAAGAACCGGATGGTATATTCAGAGTCTTCTGCGTCCACGACTTCAGCCCTCAGCTTGAAAGGGATAAGGTGTTCGGTCAAAAGTTCGTCAACCGCTTGCTGGGCTTCTGACCTATGATTGATTGGCGCTAAGGATGAAGGAGAGGTTTGTGGGGGACACATTTGCGTTACCTTTCTAGAGCAGGAGTATCCGACTATGGTCATTCTAGCAGGATGAAAATATTTATCATTGCGTTCCCGCGCTATTAGGCACTCTTTTCGGCAACATCTCGCAAGGCACCGACATTCCCCAATAGATGAGAGCTTCTGAGTCCAATTCCCTCCGCCATCGCAGCGGTGCTTGCGAAGTTTGGTGGATTGGATTAATGACTTATGCTTGCGGGCTGCGCCAGTTCTATGATCAGAATTCAAAGGGAAGTTGATAGCAAAATATCGAATGGCCACTGAACTGAAAAACGAAACCACCCTGCCGGGCTTGCGGCATGCTCGTGAGTTGCCATCCTCTCTACAACCGCTCGAGAGGCTCTCGCGAAACTATTGGTGGAGCTGGGCCACTGATGGCGCCGCCGTCTTTCGCGATCTCGATCCGAGAATTTGGGACGAGTCTGAACAGAACCCGCGGCTCTTGCTGAGCCAGGCACCTGAGCTGCGCCTGGCACAGATGGCTGCCGACCCGGTTTACCTCGAGCGCGTCTCCAGGCTGGCAAGTGCCTTTGACGCTTATATGAGCGATACGCGTATGTGGACTTCGCCGGGGCACGCTTCGAGCATTACTAGAGAGCATCCCGTGGCGTACTTCTGCGCTGAATACGGGATCCACAGTTCGCTGCCGCTCTATTCCGGTGGGTTGGGAATACTGGCGGGCGATCATTTGAAGTCGGCCAGCGATCTAAACCTGCCGCTGATTGCAGTCGGGCTGCTTTACCGCTTTGGGTATTTTCGCCAGGAGTTGGGGAACGATAGCTGGCAACACGAAACGTATCATGAAACCAATCCTTCAGAGCTGGCTGTCCAGCGAGTCAAAATCGGTAATGACGCGCCTTTGCTGATCGAAGTCGCGATGCGCGGCCGCAGAGTTCGCGCCCAAGTCTGGCGTGCCGACGTTGGCCGCGTTCCTCTTTATCTGCTCGACACTAACATCGCTGAGAATGAAGAAACCGACCGGCTGGTGACGGGACACCTTTACGGGGGCGATCGCGAAACGCGGCTGGTCCAGGAAATGATGTTGGGAATCGGCGGCGTGCGTTTGCTGCGCGCGCTGGGCTTTACGCCGCACGTGTTTCATCTTAATGAAGGTCACTCCGCGTTTCTGACAATTGAGCTGGCTCAGGAACTAATCGAATCAGAAGGAATAGCTTTCGCGGAGGCAGCTCAGGCAGTGCGCCAGCGCTGTGTTTTTACCACCCACACGCCGGTGGCGGCCGGGCATGATGAATTTGATCGGCCGCTGCTTGAACGGTGTTTCGGAACCCCTGCTATGACGGCGCTCGGCCTGACTACCGATGAGTTCCTTCGTCTGGGCCAGATCGCTTCGGCAAACAATGATGCAGCGTTTGGGCTGACACCACTGGCTCTGCGAATGTGTCGATCGACCAATGCCGTCAGCCGCAAGCATGGGGAAGTGTCGCGCTCTCTCTGGCAAAAACTTTGGCCTGACCTTGACGCCGCCGACGTGCCCATAACGTCCGTGACCAATGGCGTGCACGCGCCGACCTGGGTCGCACCATTGATTCGAACGCTCTTTGAAAAGTACCTGGGCCAGGACTGGACCAGGAAGGACGCAGGCGTTTGGGCGGAGGGTATTGAAAGGATTCCCGATCAGGAGTTGTGGTGGGTCCACGGACTGCTGAAGCAGAAACTTGTAGCGTTCATTCGTCATCGTCTGGTTCAGGCTTGCCTGGTTCGTGAGGAGAGCAAAGAGAACATCAGAGCAGCGCAAACGATGTTTGATGCGAATGTTCTGACCATTGGATTCGCGCGGCGCGTTGCTGAATATAAACGCTGGCCATTGATAATGAGTGATCCGGCGCGATTCCTGCGCCTGGTTAACCACTCCGAGCGACCAGTGCAGTTTGTCTTCGCCGGTAAGGCGCATCCGCAGGACCAGGGCGCCAAGCTGATCCTGCAACGGGTCGCGCAGGAGATTTCTGATCCACTGGTGCATCAGCGCACGACGTTCCTGGAAGACTACGATCAGGAGATTGCGCGGCAGTTGGTCCAATCCGTTGATGTCTGGTTGAACGTGCCGCGACGTCCTTTCGAAGCTTCAGGCACCAGCGGCGAGAAGGTGGCGATAAACGGCGGCTTGAACTTCTCGGTGCTGGACGGGTGGTGGCTGGAAGGATACGACGGCACAAACGGGTTCGCCATCGGCGATTTGGGAAACGATGCCGGCAACGTGGATGAAGACGATGCCGAATCGCTTTATCGCGTGTTGGAGGAAGAGATAGTGCCGCTCTATTACGACCATAACGAGCAGGGAATTCCCCATCGTTGGGTGGCAATGATGAAGCGCTCGATTGCGACACTGGTGCCGATGTTCAATAGCGACCGGATGGTGGCCGAGTATGCGGAGCGGATCTATCTAGGGGATTAATTCGGCTTATAGTTTAAAAGGAATTAGACGATCCACTAAATCACACGAAGCAAGACGAAACTTCTTAGTGAAATTTTAGTGTGAATTCGTGGGTCGTTTTTAGCGACCCACGAGCAAAGGCGCTAGACCTCAAATTAGGTGCTACCGATTACTTCTGAATACGATGAAGCTGCATCTGACTGTTATTTGGCGTCCGAACGATGACGAGTGATTCCCGCGTTGTTCGGCCATGAATAGGGAATTTCGGGAGTGTCGTAAGAGAGACGGTAGTGATCGGGATCCCGGTAGTCGTAAGGCTTGGTGGGGAAGTTCAAAACCAGAGCGTCCGACGGTCCGAGATTTTGCAGTCCGTGCCAGACGCCAGGCGGAATGACGAGCAAGGACGGCCGGGCATCACCCACGTGAAACTCGTTTACCAAGCGGGCGGATTTGCTACCGGTGCGCGCGTCATAAAGCACAACCTTGACATGCCCATAGTTGACGAACAGGCGGTCGGTGGTTTGCGCGTGACAGCTCCATGCTCCCAGCGCCCCCGGAAACAGGCGGGATTGGTAAATCTGTACGATCGGCAGACCTGTAGGATCCCATTCCGGCCGGAACAATTCCGTGATCACACCGTGGTC
>JBDUCF010000393.1:0-3121 GCA_040003545.1 Pyrinomonadaceae bacterium
TTTTGTCGATGATGTCGAAGTCAATTTAGCCGCCGCACGGCAATTCGGCATTCGGACGATCCGGTTCGAGAGTTCAGCGCAATGTGCTGGCGAACTCAGGGCCTTAGGTTGTATTTAAGGATTCTGCCATCAACGTAGGGAAGGGAGCCTTTAGCTATGCCTCGAAACATCATCATGGCCGCTGCGCTGCCGGCGACTCCAGATAAACTTTTCGACATGTATCTCGATGCCGAGGCGCACGCGGCATTTACTGGGTTGCCAGTGACTTTGGAGCCACGCCCGGGCGGCGTGTTTCGTGCCTTTGACGGCATGATTTCAGGCACTATCCTGCACGTTCTGCCGCACTCGTTGATCGTGCAAACCTGGCGCTCGGCGAGTTGGCCGCTGACGGCGATGGACTCGGTGCTGACGTTGTCATTCTGGCCGGCAGACGACGGTGCGCGGATTGAGCTGGTCCACATCAATGTTGAGGATGAAGATTTCGCCGGCGTCAGTCAGGGTTGGGAGAAGTATTACTGGACGCCTTGGCGGGCTTATTTGACCAAGTAGATTTGGCGCTAAGTTATCACCGCGTTGATTGTTAACTTCTTCAAAAGCGGCTGCCGGCGTGTTGGTGGGTTCCTTCGTCGCGCCGGCTTGTCCGGAACGCCGTTAGTTCGTCAGCACGCATTCTGTCGTGATGACGATTCAGCATGGCCTCAAGATCGTCACCTTCGTGCTTTTGGGCTTCGCCGTCGGTCGTTACCTCGCGCCTTTGATCGGGCTGGTCACTTTTAGCTTCATCGGCAGTTATGTCGGCAAGCTTTTTGCTCAATCGCTTACCGGAGCGGAAATTTCGCGTGGCACTAAAGGGTCGCTAACCGTGCTAGGTTTCAGCTGCTTGATTCTGCCTTGCGCGAAACTCTCAGATAATCGCCTGGTAGTTTGAAATGGCGAGATCCCAATTGTTTTGCAATTCTAGTTAGCGCATTCCCGAGTAGCTGTTCACCGTGGCGTGCAGGTTGCGGGCGAAGTCGGTGGCGGCTTGGGTGCTGAGGCTGAACGCTGTGCGGGCATACTCTTTGACCGCGAGGACGGCGGCGAGCGGCATGGATTGGAAATGCTCGACCAGACGATTGACGCTGGCGCTCAATTCGCCATGCGCTACCACGTCACTCACCAGCGCGTAGATAAGCGCTTTGTCGGCGTCGATTTCTTGCGCCGAGTAGATCATGAACGTGGCCGCCTTGCGTGGCATGCGGTCAACCAGAGCGGAGAAGGCGATAGTCGGCATGATCTTATGCGCGGTTTCCGGAAACGAGAAACGCGCCTTATCGCTGGCGATGGTAATGTCGCACAGCGCCGCGAGGGCGCAGCCCAAGCCGACGGCGCGACCCTGGACGACGCCGATGATCGGCACTTTGGCGTTGCGAAAGGCGCCGTAAAGGTTAAAGATCGTCTCGCTGCGCTCGCGCACGGCGTAGGCTTCCAGACCGGGAGTCGGCGGAGCGACACCCATGGAGTCTCTACCCAAGCAGAAATCATCGCCCGCGCCTTTGAAAATTATTAGCCGCGACGACTTTGCCGCGTCGTCGAACGTCTGCGTTACCTGTGCCCAGGTGGCGTCGCTCTGGCGGTTGCCGACCTCCGGGCGGTTCAACATGATGGTCGTGATGTCATTTTCTTTGGTTACAAGTACTGGATCAGCCATGGTTCTTCCTCCAATGTTTAGTCGGGTCACTTTAGGAGAGGGGTGGCGCGACTGTCAACGGCTTCACGTGCGAGCGCGTTCCAGACGTTCCAAGGGTTCCAATCGTTTCAAGTGATTCTGACGTTAGCAATTTGCCATTGTTCTTGCGAAGCGTCGCATTTCAAAATAAACTTCCGGCCGATCGCCAACTTTAGGAGGATTTTATGGCTGAGCAAACTTTAAAGGGAAGTTGTTTATGCAATTCGGTGCGCTACGAAGTGACCACGCCGTTCATGCGTTTCGGCCACTGTTATTGCTCGCGCTGCCGCAAGGCGACGGGCGGGGTGCGTTCGACCAATATCGCGGTGCCGATCGCGCAGTTTCGCTGGACTCAGGGCGAGAATCTGATTAAACGATTCGACCTGCCGGAAGCGAAGAGTTTTGCCCGGCAGATTTGCAGCAACTGCAACTGTCCAATCCCGCACGCTTCGCGTGACGGCACGCGCGCGCTGGTTCCTTCCGGTACGCTCGACGATGTCCCCCCGGGCAAACCTTCCGTGCACGGACATTGGAGCAGCCGGGTTAGTTTCGTCGAGAGCAACGAGTCGGAACTGCCGTGCGAAAATTAGCATGTTGACGACCGCGGTGGGGCGGCTGCGCGCGGTGGGGATGGTCGAAGCGGTTTCGTTTCTTCTGCTGCTGGGCGTGGCGATGCCGCTCAAATATTTCGCGGGCCTGCCGTTGGCGGTGAAGATTGCCGGTTGGATACACGGCTTGCTATTCATGACCTTCGGCGTGTGTTTGCTGCTCGCCCATGAAGAACGCCGATGGCCGATACGCTGGACCGCAACGGTATTCGTCGCGGCGCTGTTGCCGTTCGGACCGTTTGTCATCGACCGGCGGCTCAAGAATGAAAAGTAGGCACATTGAACTTAGCGCAAGGAGTAAAAATGGCTGACGAAATGCAGGTGAATCGCGATATCGTGATCGAAGCTGACGCGGAGTCCATCGAGAAGTTGCGCAAGGAGGGGCATGTGCGCGGCTTCACGGTTTTTTGCGACGAACAGCAACGCACCGGCGGCGACAACTCGGCGCCGTCGCCGATGGGCTATTTCGCTCTGTCGGTGGCTTTTTGACTGCTCACCCAAGTTTCCCGGTACGGGGAAATGATGAAGGTGAAAGTCGACAAAATGAAGATCTATGTGACCACGCGCTTCCGGGCTGAAGGCTCGGTGCTGCGCGAGACCATCAAGTCGGGCGGTGTCGGCGTCGAGATGCGCAGTGAGATTTCATCCAGTGCGCCGGCGGACCGCGTTGCGGCGCTGATCCGCAACGCCGAAGCGGGTTGCTACATCATGCAGACGATTCTGAATCCGACGCCAGTGACACGCCAGTTCACTTTCAACGGCGAGGCGTTCGATCCCGATGGTTACAAAAAATAATCATTCGCCG
>JBDUCF010000394.1:0-3119 GCA_040003545.1 Pyrinomonadaceae bacterium
TAGTTAAAGAGGCGCTCACGATCGAGTAACTCCCTGTCACCACCATCCGCGTTAGCGCCGCGGCCATCACAATTTGACCGCAAGATTCGGATAGATTGGTCTTCCACCGGAGTCTATTATGATCTCTGAAAGGTGGAGGTGAAACTTCTGATGACAAATCATGATCAGGTTCTGGCGCAGGATTCGGAAATGTGGACCGCGGTGATGGCGCGCGATAATGCAAATGACGGACACTTCGTGTTTGCGGTCCGTTCGACGGGAATCTACTGCCGGCCATCTTGTCCGGCGCGCCGTCCGCGCCGGGCGCAGGTGCAATTCTTTCTTCTGCCGGAAGCTGCCGAACGGGCCGGCTTTCGCGCCTGCCGTCGCTGTCGTCCTCAGACAATTCGCCTGACGGATCCCGCGCTCGAGTTGGTCGGCCAGGTTTGTCGCGCTATCGATAGTCAACTCGAGGACCCTTTAACTCTGACGGCTCTTGGCGCGCAGACGGGAGTCAGTCCGCATCACTTGCAGCGCACCTTCAAACGCGTGATGGGAATTTCGCCGCGTGAATATGCTGAGGCGGGCCGGCTGGGACAGTTTAAGTCACGTGTTCGCGAGGGCGCGTCTGTCACCGGCGCGTTGTATGACGCCGGCTACGGTTCCAGCCGCGGCCTCTACGAGAAATCATCGACAAAAATGGGGATGACCCCGGCGACGTATCGTCGCGGCGGACGCGGCACTAACATCAGGTACACGGTCGTCGATTCTCCGCTGGGGCGTTTGCTGGTCGCTGCGACTCCGAAAGGCGTGTGCTCAGTCTCGCTGGGTGACTGTGATACTGATCTGGAAAGCGCGCTTACGAATGAATATCCCGCCGCCGCGACAGAGCGGGATGATGGTTCACTAAAAGGCGCGGTCAGTGCGATCCTCGAGCACCTCAACGGCCAACGACCTCACCTTGATCTGCCGCTGGACATTCAGGCGACTGCGTTTCAGTGGCAGGTGTGGCAGGCACTCAAAGAGATTCCCTATGGCAGCACCACTTCGTACAGCGAAATTGCCAGTCGCATTGGCCGGCCCAGTGCCGTGCGCGCCGTCGCTCGCGCTTGTGCCAGTAATCGTGTGGCGCTGGTGATTCCCTGTCACCGCGTGATCGGTAAAGACAGCAAGCTGGGCGGCTATCGTTGGGGAGTACAACGCAAAGGGAAGCTGCTCGAGCGAGAACAGCAAAAGTAGGACAGGCATTCCTGCCTGTCACTTCAATTTCGCAACATACTTTTCTGGAAGGGAGGAGTGATAGGCAGGAATGCCTGTCCTGCTTGCTTTGGCGGGCAAAGTACTTGACAGAGCAGAGACTTGCTGTATGATCGCAGTGTGACCTCCATCCGCTTGATTCAACCGCCCACCGAAGAACCTCCCGCGCTGCATGATCGCGCCATGGACAACTTGCGTTACATACGCGAGACAATGGAGCGCGCCTCGGCTTTTACGGCAGTACCCGGCTGGGGCCAGGTGGCGATTGGCTCAACAGCGCTGGTGGCCGCTTTTTTCGCCTGGCGCCAAACCTCGCCCACGGTCTGGCTGGAGATCTGGATTGTCGAGGGAATTATTTCCCTTCTAATTGCCGGCTGGACAATGGATCGCAAGGCGCGAGCTTTGAAGGTGCCGCTGCTTTCCGGCCCCGGGCAAAAAGTCGCCTTCAGCCTGACGCCGCCGTTTTTTGTCGGCGGCCTGCTGACAGTCGTGCTTTATCGCCTGGGTTCGACCGGGATAATCCCGGGCGTATGGTTGCTGCTTTATGGAACGGGAGTGGTGACTGGCGGCATGTTCTCAGTCAGAGTGGTTCCGGTTATGGGTCTTTGTTTTATGTTGCTCGGCGCGGTCGCGCTTTTTTGTCCGCCAGGGTGGGGAAATCTGTTTATGGCTGCGGGGTTCGGCGGTTTGCATATACTGTTCGGCGCAATGATCGCAAGGAGGTATGGTGGGTAAGTCAGCTTTAAAGCAATCACATCAACGAAAGGCCGGTTCGGCCGCCGGCAAGTTGCGCGACGTGCAGATGGGCACGGCCAAACATCCGGCGCCATCATTGGAGCGCCTGATACACGAGCGCTTGCGTCTGGGGATAATCAGTGCGCTGGCAGCAAACGAGTCACTGAGCTTCAACGATCTAAAGAACCTGCTGCATACCACGGATGGTAACCTCAGCGTGCACGCTCGCAAACTCGAAGAGGCCGGCTACATCACCTGCGCAAAATACTTTGAAGGCCGGCAGCCCAGGACCGAGTACAAACTTTCGGCAGCGGGCCGCCGGGCGCTGGAAAACTACATTGGCCACATGGAGGCACTGATTCACCAGACGCGCAATCGTTAGGTGCCTCCCTTTTTTTGTCCCCTCGCTTTGCAGTACAGAGCGCTTTGCGCTATCAGGAGAATTCGAATGTACACGAACGTAAACTTCTCAGCGCCCCTGGGAGTGCTGACATTTCTGGGAACTGGATTTGTCATGTTCTTAGCCGGAGTATTCCTGATCTATTCGCTCATCGTGCGAAAGTACGGGCGAGCGCGGCTGGCAGTGTTCGCGGCAGTCGCGGTCGCCGCTGTTTATCTCGCAATCGTTCTTGTCTTTTCGGTCTCCAGTAGTGAAAAGGTGTTGGCCCGCGGCGAAGAGAAGCACTTCTGCGAGATCGACTGCCATCTCGCGTATTCCATAGCGGATGTCAGGCAGACCAAGACTATTGGCAGCGCCCCGAACCAGGCTACCGCCGCCGGCTTATTTACAATTGTGACTCTCAAGACGCGGTTCGACGAGACGACCATAAGCTCCAGGAGAGGAGATGCATGGCTAACGCCGAACAGCCGGGTGGTGACAGTTATCGACGAGCAGGGCCGCCGGTTTGCACCTTCCGCGGCAGCTCAAAATGTACTGGAGCAAGCCGGTCTTAACGGCAAGCCGTTGATGACAGCGCTGAGGCCGGGTGAATCGTACACGACCACACTGGTGTTTGACTTACCCGCTGATATCAGGAATCCGACACTCCTGATGAATGAGGGCGAGTGGGTCACCCACTTGATCATCGGTCACGAAAACAGTCCCCTGCACAAGACGACGAGATTTCAGCTTTGAATTAAAGTTTCGG
>JBDUCF010000395.1:0-3117 GCA_040003545.1 Pyrinomonadaceae bacterium
CCAATGCCGTCTTCAATTTCCAGGAGAACGATCCGCGCCACTGGACGGACGACAAGGCGCTCTGGATGAACGCCGAATACATTCGCACCATGCCGCTGTCAGAGCTGCTGCCGATGGTCAAGGCAGAGCTCAGAGCAAACAAACTTTGGCGTGACGAGTATGAAGACGACGAGCGCGAGTGGCTGGAGAAGACCGTCGATCTGATCAGGCAGCGCTTTTTCACGCTCAGGGATTTTTCCGAGCAGGGCCGGGCATACTTTTCTGAAGACTTTGATTTTGACGAAGCCGCTGTGCGCAAGAACATTCTGAAGGAGCCGCGACTGAAGGAATTGCTACCGGCACTGGCCGGCAAACTGGAGACCGTCGAGCCTTTCAACGCCCAAACGGCTGAAGCGGCCCTGCGCGCCTTTGCAGAAGAAGCAGGTGTGAAGGCCGGTCTGCTGATCAATGCGGCGCGCACGATGCTGACGGGCCAGGCGGTTGGGCCTTCCATGTTTGAAGTTTTCGAAGTCATCGGGCGCGACCGTGCCGTCACTCGACTAAAGAGCCAGCAACCGTGGTTTGAATTTCCCGCCTGAAACTTAGTCCCCCCTTTAATTGGTTTGTTTAGAAGCGGGCTACCGCCCGCTTGGTCGGGCATTAGCCCGACTCTAAACATTGCGTACCTCCGAGCGATAAAGTGAAGGTTGTCGGACATCCTGTGGTAAATTGACGTCGTGTGACGCAACCCCCGGATGAGGAGTGATCAGGCCATGCTGAAACGATTCTTCGTAACATTCTCTCTAATACTTACGCTGGCGAGTTTGGGCCTGGCCCAGAACGCAAATACGTCAATCCCGCCATCGCGCCAGCGAACAGTTGTCGCCAAACCTGCGGCAACTCCCCGGCCGGCGGCGAAAGGCACTCCAGCTTCCGGGACCCAAACAACGACGTCCAGTTCCCGTGTGCAACGTACCCAGACCAGCACCTCGCCGGCGCCAGCGCCAGTCGGCACACCCAGTGGCGTGCTCGCCGCGTTTAATGCGCTGCTCGAAGGCATTCGCCATGCAGATGTTGACGGGGTCGCTAATGCTTATTTGAAATCACCCCGACTGATTCTCTTCAATAATAACGGCTCGGTGACCAGAGGATGGGAGCAGATGCGCCAGAACCGCGCCAGCTCTTATCCGGACCTTAAAGATGTGAAACTGGATGTGCGGGATCTGCGGGTGCTGATGCTGGGCCGTGATGGTGCGCTGGTCAGTTGTCTATGGACGCAGTCGCAGGCTTTCCGCGGTGTGCCGGAAACAGCCACCGGCCGGATGACCATTGTATTTCGCCGGGTTGGCAAAGAATGGAAAGCGGTGCACCTGCATACCTCGCCGGATGTGCCTGCTCCCGGACGGGTGATGCCTTCGGAGCAAACACCTACGCCGGCGCCGAAGACGAATCCTTAGAAATGATTCGCGTAAGCGCGAATGCTCCCAGCACAGCCAGGAACGGAAAAATCTCAACTACGTAGCGAGGCTCGGGGTTTTCTATTGTGGAGAAGAATGCGAGCCGCAGAAAGATAATCAACCCCGCCAGCAACAACCATCTTCGGGCAGCGAAGTTTCTCGAGTTCCAAAGAATCCAACCGCCCAACACTCCCAGCAAAGTGTACGCCCAGGTAAGGGCCGCAAAGAGCGGCAACCACAGGTGCTGATGCGTTTCGTGATCCAGATCGTCCAGCGGTAACAACTCGCCTTCAAACGGGTAGTATTGCGAGTGCGTATCGAACCAAAGGGCCGCGGCGCGCTTCACCGGCAGCCAGACGTAATAACGGAAGGGATGACGAGCGATTCGCTCCTGCGCGAGCTGGGCAAAGCCGGCATCAACCTGCGGCGTCATCTCGACTGACTGATCCTGATTTTGCGCTTCATCGGACTGGTCGGCTTCGTTGTCGTTTTCGTCGGATTGATCCTCGCTATTCTGATTGTCGTTACTATTTTCTTCTGTCGAGTTGTCCTGCGTGTTGTCATTTGCCGAGCCAGGTTCCTGCTTAGCTGGTTTGTCCTTCTCGGTTTGCTCCGAAGTCCCTGGTGACATCGATGATGGTGGGGGTGATGGCGCGGGCGATGGTGTTGGGTTGCTCTCTTGATCCGCTTGATCCTGGGGCGGATGGTTGTACTGTTCGAACAGCGCTGCCACCCGCTGGCGTTCTTTATCCGAGTCGAAAGCGCTGTCCGGGATGTCATCCATCTTTATGGGCTCAGAATCCATGGCCCAGAGCAGGGGCGCTGTATAGCGCGGGTCATCAACCCAGGTGCGCAGCCAGCGAAGGTACCCGCGCGCCACGAATTCGCCGGGCATCTCGGCGTGCGCCGGAGCGAGGGGCTGAAACAGATGAAAGACCCGGCGGTTTCTAATGGCCCACGGCGCCAGCACCAACGCGAAAGCGATCGAGAAGATAGTCCCCGTGACAATCGTGGGTACCAGATATTCTTTGGAGTGCGCCGGCAGAGCGAAGCGGCGACGGCGCTTTGTTTCCTTAACTGGTTGGGGTGGCTCGGAAGAAGATTGCACCGCACTCCAAAGTGGTCGTGTGCCGGCGATAACCAGAGTGATTCCGATAGCGGCGGCAAAAAGTCCGCTGTCAGGGCGAAACAAGACGGCGATTCCGGCCAGCAAGCCCGTTGCAAACCACCACGCGATACGTCGTTGCCGGCTCTGGGCGCGAAGTGCCAGTGTGGCCGCCAGGCACATCGCGATGGCGAGAAAGCTTGTCGGAGTCTCCGTAAGGATCGTCGCGACATAGATTGTCGTGAACGGGCAAAGGGCGGCCAGGGCAAATGCAGCAATCGCAGTAGCGCGTTTGCGCCGGTCTTCGGGCTCCCAATAAAACGCCAGGAGCCCAACCAACGCACAGGTCGCGGTATCCATCAACGCCTGCGCAATTCGCACGGCCGAGTTGTTTGAGTGGCCGAAGAGCGAATAGATGCCGGCGAGAAACAGCGGATAACCGGGAAGCCTGATCAGCGTGGGGTGGTATGGCGGCTCTGTGTCGAGCGAATAGACGTGTTGTTCAAGGACATTGCGCGCGAGTTGCGCATAGACGCGTCCGTCGTCCGGTTCGTCATTGGGAAGGAACCGCGCAAT